>CAZPWP010000264.1:0-3868 GCA_964590295.1 uncultured Victivallis sp. | reverse complement strand
CAGCGCATGGTCGATTCCCAGATGCGCCGAGAGCGCGCCCAGCATCATCGTGTTGAGCGCTTTCGGATTCCTGAGTTTCTCCGTCGGCACGTCGGCGGTTGTGATCAGCACCCCGCCCGGACGGAGCTTGTACTGGTTGACTTCGACCTGCGTCGGCTCCATCACGATGAGATAGTCGCTCTCGCCTTCCGGAACCATCGGGCTGGCAACCGCTTTGCCGAAACGCACCTCGCTCGAAACCGAGCCGCCGCGCTGGCTCATCCCATGCACCTCGCTCTTCTTGACGTCGAGTCCGGCGCGGAAGAGCACCTCCGCAAGAATATCCGTAACCGTCAGAACTCCCTGTCCGCCGAGACCGGCGACGGTGACGTTGGTGGTCTTTTCCAGCTTATTTCTTCCCCTCGTATGACTTGATTTTCGCCAGCGCGAGAATGCACGGGCGCCGGGCGATGATGACGCTGCAGTCGTTCCCCGCCAGCCGCTCCCTGACCAGCTCGCGGAACTTCTCCTGATCGGCGGTGGAGTCGACCACGTCGACATGATCGACGCCGATGCCGCGCAGCACTTCTTCGATCTTCACCTGCGGCGCCGGGGTGTGGTCGAGCTTCCGTCCGGTGCCCGGATGCTCCTGAAGGCCGGTCATCGCGGTGGTGCTGTTGTCCAGAATGATCACCAGGTGACCGGTTGCCGGGCGGTTGTAAACCATCTCGACGATGCCGTTGATGCCGGTGTGCAGGAAGGTGCTGTCGCCGATCACGCTGACCACCCGGCGCGCCTCCTTCTCCGGCAGGACCCGGCGCATGCCCAGCCCCACGGTGATCGACGCGCCCATGCAGACGCAGGTATCCACCGCTTCGAAGGGCGGCAGGACGCCGAGTGTGTAGCAGCCGATGTCGCCGGAGACGATGCAGCCGAGGTCGCGCAACGTCTCATAGGACTTCCGGTGCGGGCAGCCGATGCAGAGCTGCGGCGGTTTCCCCGCGGGCGGCGCGCTTTCCGGCGTGAGGTTCCCCGCGAGCAGGTTGCGGACCCGCTTGACGTTGAGTTCGCCGAAGCGGAACATCTCATCCTTGCCCTCGACCGGAATTCCGGCGGCGCGGATCGCGTCGACCAGCACCGGATCGCCCTCTTCGACCACCACACAGCGCTCCACCGAGTCCGCGAATTTGCGGATCGTCTCCATCGGCAGCGGATAGGTCATGCCGAGCTTGAGGATCGACGCCTCCGGAGCGGCGTCGCAGACGTGCTGGAAACTGATTCCCGAAGTGATGACGCCGAGCTCATGCCCCCCCTTGATCAGACGGGTGAATTCGCCGCGCTCGTTGAATTTCTCCAGCTCGTGCAGCGTGGCGCGGAGTTTGCGGTGAGCGATCCGGGCGTAGGCCGGGATCATTACATTGCTCCTGGGATCCCGATCGAAGTGCCCGGCCGCGGGCTTCCGCCGGGCATCGCGCCGCTGAAGGATGCATTTGGAGTGGCAGACGCGGGTGGTGACCCGGAGCAGAATCGGCCGCCGGTACTGTTCGGAGAGCTCGAACGCGCGGATCGTGAAATCGTAGCACTCCTGTGAGTCGGCCGGTTCCAGCATCGGCACTCCGGCGGCGACGGCGTAGCGGCGGTTGTCCTGTTCGTTCTGGCTGGAGGCCATGCCGGGGTCGTCGGCGCTGACGATCACCAGCCCGCCCGGCGTGCCGGAGTAGGCGATGGTGAACAGCGGATCGGCGGCCACGTTGAGCCCGACGTGCTTCATCGTCACCAGCGCCCGACCGTTGGCGAAGGCCGCTCCGATGGCGACTTCAAGCGCCGCTTTTTCGTTGGGGGCCCACTGCGCGCAGCCGCCCTCCTTGTTGAATACGTCGAGGATCTCCGACGAAGGCGTGCCGGGGTATCCGGTGCCGAGGTTGACGCCGCAGTCGAATGCGCCCATTGCGACGGCTTCGTTGCCGCTTGCGAGAATTCGTTTCGTCATATTGTTCTCCTGTCCTGTTCTGCGCGGGGCGTGGAAAATCCTCCGCCCGGCGTGTCGTCACTCTTTCCTGGCGACGCTGTCGGAAAGTTCTGCGATCAACGCCTCCTGATCGTCGGCCCGCTGCTCGATCGTCTCGCTCAGCTGATCCAGCTCCGTTTCGTCCGGCGTGAAGCGGGGATCGTTCAGCATCTTCAAAATTTCCACCAGCTGCATCGATACCTCCGCGAGGCGGTGAACCTTCTCTTTCGGGAGCTGGTCGAGTTTTTCGCCGGCCGATTCGAGGAAATCGAAGAATTCAAGCCGGTCGCCGACCAGTTCCATGATGGTCGAGCGCAGCGGCGCCTTGAGTTCGTCGTCCACCCGGTTGTAGTTGCCGGTCAGTTCTTCGAAGCGGTCTTCGATGTAGTTGTAGAAAACCGCCTGCTGCCCCTCGTCGATGAAGTGGAGTTTCTCCCGCCCGAATGCCCGTGCGAAGAAATCTTCGAACTCCAGCTCGCGCGCGTAGCAGTTGTCGAGGATGAAGCTGTCGATCTCCACCGGCGAAAGCGGCGAACCGATCCCCTTGAGCAGCGCGGTGATTTCAGCGGTCTCCCCGCGGGAGAAGCGCATTCCCTCCGGCAGTTCCGGCAGATATTCGTCATCGTGTTCGGTCTGCCGCCGGTCGAGCACGGTGTGATCGCCGTCGCAGCGGAGTTCCACCGTCATCGTGCGGTGCAGATATTCGTCGCAGGAGGCCGCCTGGTCCGCCGGGGGCAGAAACTCCCGCCCGCAATAGTGGGCCCAGCAGAGCTGCTCCGGAATCTCCAGATAGTTTTCAAACCGGTCGATCACCAGGTCGAGTGCGGCATCGAACCGTTCGACAAAGGCGGCGAGGTCACTCTCCTTCCGCCGGTCGCCCGGCAGATAGCGGAACTCCACCTGCCCGGCGTCGTAATCGGTCACTCTGCAGAGCAGCGCGTCGCCTCTGCAGAAATCGTGTTCGCGGTAGAATGCGCCGAGATCGAAGACGTTGAGTGTCACCATGTCCGCCGGTTTCGCCGAGTTCCGGATTCCGGCATTCGCCGGGGAGTCGGCGAGAAAGAAGTCGAACACCTGTTCGGAGCCGAGCAGCAGGTGGTAGTGAAATATCTGCGACAGGGGCGCGGTCACTTCGCGCCGTTCCGGCTCGGTGCCGTCCGCGGCGGTGAAGCGCACCTCCGACGGGAAGATCTCCGGTGCGACGAAAGGGGCGAACCGGTGGCCGGGGAAAAGAATTCCGTTCTCGATCTCCCACGCGTCGGGCGTGACCGGGAATTCGAAGTTGCGGAAGAAGCCGCTTTTCAGCCGGAATTTCCTCCGGCCGTCCGAAAAGAACCTCCCGTCTCCATCGAGAAAACGTTCGATCCGTTCCTGCAGTTTCTGCGATTTGCCCGCGCCGACCGCTTTGAGCACCGCCTGCATGGTGAAGTCGCCGCCATTCGTTCCGGGCAGCAGGGATTCCAGCGCCTCTTCAATCACTTTGAGCGGGACATCATTACCCGGCATGATTCACCCCCGCGATTCTGGAAAGTTTTTCGTAGAGGAAGTTCCGGATATGGATCTCCAGTGCCGCCTGCTCGAACTCCTTGAGCTGATCGACCGTGATGGCATCCTCAATATTGAACTGTCCGCTCCGGGTGCGGCGCAGAGCCGCCAGCGTGCCGCCGCAGCCGAGCTTCTTCCCCGCGTCCGAGCAGAGGGTGCGCACGTAGGTCCCTTTGGAACAGTGCAGCGTGAAATCGCAGAACGGCAGTTCGCAGCGGGTGATGTCGAGCGAAAAGACGGTGACCGGCTAGCTTTCGCGTTCGACCTCCACCCCTACGCGGGCGAGCTCGTAGAGCTTTCGGACGTCATTCTTGACGGCAGCGACCCTCGGCGGGA
>CAZPWP010000263.1:3082-3869 GCA_964590295.1 uncultured Victivallis sp. | reverse complement strand
GGATCTCCGCGACAACCCGGTGATCATCGGCGGCCAGCCGCAGGACGAGGTCTACGGCGACTTCCAGGAGGAGATGGATCTCATCAACCGCGCCTTCCTCGAAGTGATGGCCGAGGGGGACCGTGACGGGCGGATCTTCACCTTCCCGATTCCGACTTACAACGTGACGAAGGACTTCAACTGGACCGGCGAGAACGCGAAACTGCTCTTCACCGTCACCGGCAAATACGGGCTGCCCTACTTCCAGAACTTCATCAACAGCGATCTGAAACCGGGCGATGTGCGGAGCATGTGCTGCCGTCTGCAGATGGATATGCGCGAACTGCGCAACAAGACCGGCGGGCTGTTCGGCGCCGGCGAGCAGACCGGTTCGATCGGCGTGGTGACCATCAACATGCCGCGGCTCGGCTACATCTCCAAGGATGAAAAGGAGTTTTTCGCACGACTCGACCACCTGATGACGCTGGCGATGGAGTCGCTGGAGATCAAACGCAAAGTGGTGCAGAAGCACCTGGAAGGGGATCTGCTGCCTTACACCAAGACCTATCTGCCGAATCTCGAGCACCACTTCAGCACCATCGGACTGGTGGGGATGAACGAATGCTGTCTGAACTTTCTCGGCTGCTCGATCTGCGACCGGGATGGGGCGGAGTTCTCGCGCAAGGTGCTGCTCCACATGGCGGAGAAGATCAAGGACTTCCAGGAGGCCAGCGGGCACATCTACAACCTCGAGGCGACGCCGGCGGAAGGAACCAGTTTCCGGCTGGCGCGGCTGGACCGCAAGCGG
>CAZPWP010000263.1:1733-3072 GCA_964590295.1 uncultured Victivallis sp. | reverse complement strand
TTCCCGGAGATCATCTGCGCGGGCAGCGAAAGTCCCTATTACACGAACTCGACGCAGCTGCCGGTGGGCTACACCAGCGATCTCTTCGAGGCGCTCGATTTGCAGGCGCCGCTGCAGCAGATTTACACCGGCGGGACGGTGTTCCACGCCTTCATCGGCGAGCGGATCGACGATCCTGAACTGGTGGCGTCGCTGGTCAAGCGGATCGCGACCAACTATCGGATCCCCTACTTTACGCTGACGCCGTCGTTCAGCATCTGCCCGATTCATGGCTACATTCCGGGAGAGCACACCGAGTGCCCGCTGGAGGTGGAACGCAAGGCTGCGGTCAACGAATAAACGGAATAAGAAAAACAGCTGTGCGGAACGATCCGTCGCGGCGGAAAAAATAAGACACCATTCAAACAACAAAGGAGCTGTCATCATGGCGAAGTGTGGGGAAAAGACCGAAGTTTACAGTCGTGTTTGCGGATATTTCCGCCCGGTTTCCAATTGGAACAAAGGCAAGAAGGAAGAGTTCAAGGACCGCAAGACCTACGAGGTCAAGTAACACCGGGCTCAACCGGGGGGCCGGAACGCCGCAGGCATCCGGCCCCTTTTTGCAGACAGGCGGTAATCAAATGGATTTACGAGGGTTCAACAAGTTCAGTCTGATCGATTATCCCGGGCGAATCGGCTGCATCGTCTTCACCGGCGGCTGCAATCTGCGCTGTCCGTTCTGCCACAATCCCTGCCTGGTTTTCGATCCGACCAGTCAGCCGCGGGTGACGGAGAAGGAGTTCTTCGGCTTTCTCGACCAGCGCCGGGGGCTGATCGAAGGGGTGGTGATCTCCGGCGGCGAACCGATGCTGCACGAAGATATCGGCGAGTTCATCCGGGGGATCCGCGAGCGGGGGTACCTGGTCAAGGTGGACTCCAACGGCACCTTCCCCGACCGGGTGGAACGGCTGCTCCAGGCGGTCGGCGTTGACGCGATGGGGATCGACTACAAGGCGCCCGCCGCACGATACGCGCAGCTGACCGGCGTCGGCGACGAAACGATTGCAGAGCAGGTGCGGCGAAGCATCCGGCTGGCGCTCGACGCCGGACTGGATCTGGACATCCGCACCACCGTTCACAAGAAGCTGCTTTCGGTGGAGGATCTGGCGGCGATGCACCGGGAACTCACGTTGATCGGCGTCCGCCGCTGGGTGCTTCAGCACTACAACCCGGTGGAGGTGATCGATGATGAACTGTCGAAACTGCCGACCTACACCGACCGGGAACTGGTGAAAATCGCACGGAAGCTGGGGCCGGAGGTGAAGGTCCGCGGTCTGCACGGCAGAATTGTGGAATAAGC
>CAZPWP010000263.1:0-1633 GCA_964590295.1 uncultured Victivallis sp. | reverse complement strand
TGAATCTTACGGAACTCCTCTGGAAGGCGACGGCGGGAGAACTCCTTTCCCGGCCGGAACTCAGGTTTCTGCTCGAACTGGAAGCGCCGGAAGATCTGGCGCGCTTCTACCGGGCGGCATACGCGGTCAAACTCAAATATGTGGACAACCGCGTCCGGCTCCGGGGATTGATTGAGCTCTCCAACCTCTGCCGGAAGGACTGCTTCTACTGCGGCATCCGGCGGAGCAATTCCTGCGTCGACCGTTTCGCGATGACCCTCGACGAGATCGTCGCGGCGGCCCGGCACGCGGCGGAGTTCCGCTACGGTTCGGTGGTCCTCCAGTCGGGGGAGCGGAACGATCCGGCCTTCACCGATTTCATCGAGGAGGCGGTGCGCCGGCTCAAGGCGCTCCCCGGAAACCTCGGCATCACCCTGTCGGTCGGCGAACAGAGCGAAGCGGTACTCCGCCGCTGGTTTGACGCGGGGGCGCACCGCTATCTCCTGCGGATCGAGGCTTCGAATCCGGAGCTTTATGCGAAACTGCATCCCGCCGACCACCGGTACGAAGAGCGGCTCGCCTCGCTTCGACGGCTCCGCGATATCGGCTATCAGGTGGGAACCGGTGTGATGATCGGCCTGCCGTATCAGAGCACCGACGATCTGGTAAGCGATATCGAATTCTTCCGGGAGCTCGATGTGGATATGATCGGCATGGGGCCGTACATTCCCCATCGCGAGACGCCGCTGGGGCGGGAGTTCCCGGAGTTCGGCGCGGATCCCGCCCGGCAGCTCGAACGCGGCCTCAAAATGATCGCCGCGACCCGGCTCCAGCTCAAGGACGTCAACATCGCCAGCACCACCGCGCTGCAGGCGCTCGCGCCGGACGGCCGGGAACGCGGTCTGCTTGCCGGGGCGAACGTCATCATGCCGAACATCGGCGAAGTCGCCTACCGGCAGGGCTATCTGCTCTATGAAAACAAGCCGGGAACCGATGAGAACGCCCGGCTGGTGCGGGAGAAGCTGGAACAGGCGATCGCATCAATCGGCGAGACAATCGCCTATGACGAATGGGGGGACTCGCACCATTTCGCCCGCCGCACCGGCGGCGCGGCGGCTCACTCCGGAAGCCCCTCCTGACGGTGCGGCTCCAGTTCGAGGTAGACGATATTCTCGCAGATGTTGGTGGTGCAGTCGCCGATCCGTTCGAGATGCCTGGTGATCAGGATCACATCGGTGCAGCAGCCGGCCAGTCCGGGCTGTTTCTGCATCTCCGCCACCGCGCGGTCGCAGATCTCGCCGCTGGGTCGATGGCGCTGGTCGGTTCATCCATCAGCAGAACTTCCGGTTCAGCGGCGATGACGCGGGCGATGCAGAGCCGCTGCTGCTGGCCGCCGGAGAGGGCCCGCTCTTTTTCAGTTTGTCCCTGACCTCGTCCCAGAGAGAAGCGCAGCGCCACCTCGACCCGGTCGGCGATCTCGCTCCGGAAGAGCTTGAAGTGTAAGCGCCCAGCCAGCCCCATGGCGAGGGGAAGACGGGCAGACTGCCGAAGCGAAACAAGAGATGTGGGAGCTGGAGGGCCGGACGCCCTCCAGACCTCCCCGCCCGTGAGAAGACGGGACCGTGCTGCAGGCTTCTCCGCATGCGGCCCTCCG
>CAZPWP010000262.1:0-3878 GCA_964590295.1 uncultured Victivallis sp. | reverse complement strand
ATGCCGGACGGGAAGACGCTCTTCTGCGTCTGGACCATCGGCCACGGCGGCCCCTGCGGCCCCTTGAAGAAGAGCACCGACGGCGGCCGGAGCTGGAGCGGCCTTCTGCCGACGCCGGCAAACTGGCGCGACCATGTCAACTGCCCGACCATCTGGCATCTGCCGACGCCGGAGGCGCCGCTCCGGCTGATGGTCTACGCGCAGGAGCCGGAGAGCCGCCGGATGGTCTGCTCGCTCTCCGAGGACGGCGGAGATCACTGGACGCCGATGACCCCCTGCAGCGGCGACATCGTTTCGGTCATGCCGTGGACCGCGATTCTGCCGACCGGAGACGGGCGGCCGGTCGGGTTGACCAACGCCCGCGACCCGGAGAGCCCCGAACCGCTCAGCAACCGGATCATCCGTTCCTGCTCCTGCGACAACGGGCTTAGCTGGACTCCGCCCGAACCGGTCACCCGCCTTCCCGAGGCGAATCTGTGCGAACCATGGGTGCTCCCCTCCCCCGACGGGCGGGAGTGGGCCTGCCTGCTCCGGGCGAACAACCGGGAATATCCCTCGATGGTGATCTTCTCCCGCGATCACGGGGCAACCTGGAGTGTGCCGCGCCCGCTGCCGGAGGGCTTGCGGGGGGATCGTCACATCGCCCGTTATCTGCCCGACGGCCGGATTCTCGCGGTCTTCCGCAACGTCGCCCCCGATGATGCCGCAGGCTTCGGTCACTTCTTCGGCTGGGTCGGCCGCTGGGAGGATCTGAAGAACGGCACTCCAGGCGAGCTGCGGCTAAAACTGCTGCATCATGTCCTCGCCCGACCAGATCTTACGATGACGGCTAACTTCGACTGCGGATATCCCGGACTGGAGATTCTGTCAGACGGTACCGTCGTCACCGTCACCTATCTGCGTCGCCGAATGGAGGACGCCGGCAATTCGGTGGTTTCCATGCGCATTCCCAGTTCACAACTTACACAGGAGGGTTCTTATGGAGCAGCGAAGTAACGCATCTTGTTGTCGCAGAATTGCACGAAATTTTACTCTTATCGAACTCCTCGTGGTGATCGCCATCATCGCGATTCTGGCGGCGATGCTGCTGCCCGCGCTGAACAAGGCGCGGGAGCGGGGACAGGGTGTCCTCTGCATCAGCAATCTCAAGCAGTGCATGTCGGGCGCCCAGCTCTATGCGACCGACTATCAGGATTATTTCATCGCCCGTTACGACGCCAACCAAACCTATCGGGAATACCTCACCGACCGGCACTATCTGAGCGACGGGGTGACCTACTGTCCCAAACAGCAGCTCACCATGAAACTGGGAGAGGACAGCCTCTACAGCCGCGAAGCCTACGGCGTCCTCTACACTTTCCCCGGTACCACGTGGGGCTGGGACGGCAATGTCGAGATTAATATCGGCGGCGGTACCGATGCCTATTTCCTGAAACTCCGCAGCCGGAAATGGAAGCCGGCGGCTCCGATCTTCTTCGATTCGCTCCGGATCTACAACAACATTATCATGCAGTGGGCTCTGGGGGGCGCTCTCCGCGACAGCGACATGAACAGCGTCCAGGGACACGCACATGCCCGTCATGGAAACAGAATCAATACCGCCATGCTGGATGGGCACGTGGAAGCACTTCAAATGCAGAAGTTTGCCGAGAACTATGTAAAGGGCATCTCCTGGAAGGAAATGGGGATCACCAGCTCCGCCGTCATCTACAGTTTCAACGAACAACTGACCCTCATTCCAAGCACGGTGGAATAAGCGCAGGAAGATGGTATGATAAAAACTGACGTTCGCGGTTTCTGCTTGCTGCGTGTAATTTATGGCGATTCACCCACACGTTTGGACGCGGACAGGTTGCGGACGGAATGTTGTAATGAGGCATCTCGGAAACGAGGATGACCTTAGTCAGAGTGGAATTTTATCATAGGAGTATGTTCAGATGAAACAGTTTTTTCTGCCTCTTTTCGCATGGTTCCTGCCGCTGGCACTCACCGCCGGAGAGACGGTCAACGTAACCGACCTCTCTTCCCCGGAGTTGAAGGTCACGCGCACTCCCACCCGGATGATCATGGGCAACATCAAAATTCAGGCGCCGGAACAGTTTGAAAACGCCCTCTACGTCGTCGCCCCGCGCGGTCCGTCGGGGGAGCCGGGCATGGGATACCGTTTTACCATCGACCGCCCGGCGACCGTCTACATCGCCGTCCACAAGCGCGGGAAACCTACCATCCCCGCCGGCTGGATCCGTACCCCGCAGATTCTCTACTGGGGGCATGTGGGACATGGCTCAATGACACCGGATACCGTCTACCGGAAAGATTTTCCGGCGGGGGAGGTGGAGATTCCGCCGCACGACGGCTTCGGCGACAGAATGTACGGCATCCCGCACGTTGCAATCATCCCGCAGACTCCCCCGCCGAACCCGCTCACGGAGTGGACTCCGGAGCAACTGCGACCGGCTCCGAAGACGGAAAAAATCTCCCCCAACGGCCGCCCGCTCTTCTCTGCTCCCGTCGGAAAAAGCGTTTCCTGCACCGTTCCAGCCGGAGTGCTGAAGCCGGGGAAAGTTTATCTCTACACCGTTTCCGGTTCCAGCCGTGACGGAAGCTGCCTCACCCTCTCCGCAAACCGTAAACTGCGTTTTCCTTTCGACTGCCGGAATCGTCTTTCGCAGGAGTTCTCCCGCGTGCAGATTCCGTTTGTCGTGGAGGATGTCGGGGAACTGCGTCTCGCCCTGACGATCAGCGAGAGTCCGGCACAGCTGGAAGCACCCCGGCTCTTCGAGGACCGGAACGGCATCCGACCGCAGGAGGGGCAAATCGTCAATTACTACCCGTCGCGTGACTGGAAACCCGTCGCAATGGCACACGCCATCCGCATACCAGAGGAGGGAAGTGCCCTTGATTTCTCCCGAATTGCCCCCCGTTCTCCCATCAGCGAAGAAGATCGTCTCATCATCAACGCCGCCGGGAAATGCGCGCCACGGCGGGCTCCATCGCGTCCCCTGCGGTTCCGTGGAGTGGATATGAGAGCCACAACCGATCTCAGGAAATTCGACCGTAATATTGAACAGATGAAGCGGCTCGGCATCAATCTGATCCGTTTCCTCGGCCCCCCGGATTTCGTCAAGAACAAATACAAGCGAAGTGGCATCACCATCGATCAGGCGAAAATGATTCCGCAGTCGCAGGAGGAATTCAGGGAGTACTTCGACGAACAAAAACTCCGGGCTTTTGATGATATACTGAACCGCCTGGCGGAAAACGGCATCTACGTATTCTTCGACCTGATGGGCGGATTCTGCGGCTGGACCGATGCGACCCAGGCCGGTCACTGGGTCGGCAAGGATCTATTGGGGAAACAGTTCCACGCCCAGCTTTACGTCAACGAAACCTTCCGCCGCAACTGGGCCGAAGGGGTGAAGTATCTGCTGAACCGGGTCAACACCGTCAACGGCAGGCGCTACGCCGATGATCCCGTTCTGGCCTTCCTGCTCTTCATGAACGAACAGGACTTCCGCCTCTCTCCGAGTTACCTTTCGGCCTTCACGCCGGAGTGGGAGAAGTTCTACGGCCCCGGCGCGCCGAAACTGTCGGAAAAACTCTTCAAAAGCGACACCCCCGCCGGACGCAAAGCGGGCGAGTTCATGGAGAAGAAGATTCAGGAGCTGACCCGCTTCTACCACGGCGTCGTCCGCTCCACCGGCTGCAAGGCCCTGCTCACCAACTGGGATCTCTACATGCGCATGATCGACGCCCCCGGGCAGGAGCTGCTCGAACTCTCCACCCTCCACACCTACCATGGCCACCCCGGGCTGCCGGTTCCACCGACAAGTGTCCCCGGTTATCCGGTTCGAACAACATTCGGTGCAAAAGAAGTT
>CAZPWP010000261.1:1000-3900 GCA_964590295.1 uncultured Victivallis sp. | reverse complement strand
GCTCAGCGTCGCGCTGCACAGCATCACCGGGAAATCCTGATTGAACAGCACCTCCCCCAGAATCTCCGCCACGTTGAGCGGCGCCGCGTGCAGCACCACCGAGCGGCGGTCGCTCTCGGCGTAGTAGACCGATTCGGGAATCGAACGGGAGGTGAAGCTGTCGATCGCGTCGATGAATTCCCGGCAGCGGGACAACTGCGACTCGAGTTCCGCGCGGAACGAAGCATCCTCCTCGTTGTCGATCTCCGTTTCCAGCGCCCGGCAGAGCTGGAGCAGTTTTCCGCTCAGATGGTCCGGGAAGCGGGTCGGATCGGTCACTTCGCGGGCGCTCTCCCCCCGTTCGGCGAGGAAGTTCTCGTAGAGGGTAAAGAAGCCGAAGGCCTCGTCGCGCGCCTCCGCCACGGCGCCGCGCAGCTCCGGTGGATACCCTTGACGCATCAGCAGTCCCCGCGCCGAATCCGGGTTGTAGAGCCGGTTCAGCGTGCCGATCACCCCGGCGCGCGAGAGGTGCAGCCCGAGGTGTTCGGCGGCGTTGTTTTCGAGTGTGTGCGCCTCGTCGATCAGCACCGCGCCGTAGTTCGGCAGCAGCGCGCCGGCGTTCCCTCCGGCGCAGCGCATCGCCAGATCGGTGAAGAAGAGCGCGTGATTCGCCACGACGATGTCGGCGCTCTCCCACTCCTGCCGCGCCTTGAAGTAGCAGCAGTTACGGAAGAAGGGACATTTCTTGCCGAGGCAGTTGCCCGCTTCGCAGCAGACCAGGTTCCAGGTCGAGGATTCCATCCGGAACGTGATCGAATCACGGTCGCCGTCGGCATCGTGTTCGAGCCACTTGACGATCCGGTCCAAGTCGAGCGCGAGCGACGGCGCGGGCAGCAGCGCGTCGCGCTCCTCGCCGCTCAGCAGCGAGAGCCGCCGTCGGCAGAGGTAGTTGTGCCGCCCCTTCGCCAGCGCGGCCCGAAAATTGACGCCGGTGAGTTCGCGCAGCAGCGGAATGTCCTTCTCCATGAGCTGCTCCTGCAGATTGATCGTCTCGGTGGAGATGATCGCCGGGCGGACGCTGCTGCGCGAACGATAGATGAGCGGCGCCAGATAGGCGAAGCTCTTGCCGACGCCGGTGGGCGCTTCGATGCACAGGTTGCCGCCAGTTGCGAGCGCATCGGCGATGGCGCCCGACATCTCGATCTGCTGCGGCCGGAATTCGTAGGGCCTGCCGCCGCGGGCCGCCGCCTGCCGGAGCGGACCGCCCGGGGCGAAGAACTCCTCGCACAGCGGCCGGATCGGCGGGAGCTCCTCCTCGACCGCGTCGGCGGGCGTGTCGAACTGCGCCGGATCGAAGTCGCAGTCCAGCTCTTCGGGTTCCTCATCGGGAGGGAAAAAGCCTGCCGGGAGAATCATACCGCCCTACCGTTTCTCCAGATGGCGGCGGATCTCCCGGGGGAGATTCAGCAGATACTGATCGGGCAGGTTGAAGCGCTCGGTCACTTCGCGGATCAGCCGGGCGGCGTGCATTTCGCAGCCGCTGGCGAGGTCGGCGGCGGTCCGGCGGATCTCCACCGTGATCTCCGGGATCCGGCAGCGGAATTCCCCGCCGTCCCGCCCGGAGAGCTTGAGTTTCACCTCCTCGGTCCCCTCCAGCGTGAGCCGGAGGGTGAGCAGCTCTTCGGCGTATCCGAGTTCGCTGTAGAGTTTGCCGAGGAAGCAGACCGCCTCCGAGAGCCCGGTGGCGAGCTGTTTGTACGGGAGCGTATAGTTCGGCACCGGCCAGTAGGCGACGAAATGGAAAAGACCGGATTTGAACACCTGCCACATCTTGAGTCTGCCTTCGGGGAGCGACCGCAGCGAGACGTTGGTGAGGTAGCACTTCTTCAGCTCCCCCGGTTCGATGAAGCCGGAGGAGGCGAGCAGCGTCCAGGCGTCGCCGACCGCGCGGCGGATCCGGCTGAGCGTGAAGCGCTCCGCGTCGAACTCCGGCGGAATCACCTGAAAGTTGAACAGCACCGCCGGAACTCCGCCGGGCGGCGACTTGCGCCGCTTGAAGAAGAGCAGGGCGTGGCTGACCGCGTCGCGGAATTCGCTTGAATCCGCCCCCTGCCGGACGGTGTCGCGGCTCTCGTAGAGGATGCCGCGCAGCATCCGGCCGAGCGCCTCACGCTGG
This sequence comes from uncultured Victivallis sp., assembly GCA_964590295.1. GTDB lineage: Bacteria > Verrucomicrobiota > Lentisphaeria > Victivallales > Victivallaceae > Victivallis. The sequence goes on along the minus strand of CAZPWP010000261.1, from coordinate 1,745 downwards.
TTGCGCAGCGCCCGCTGGATCAGCGCGTGCATCTCGACCGCGCGGAAGGCGGGGCGACTCGACGCGTCGCTGGTGCGGATGTAGAACATCCCGGTCTGCAGCTCGTTTTCAATGCTGGCGGTGCAGACGTGGGGCAGATTGCGGAAGGGGCGCACCACCAGAACCGCGTACCGTTTGACGTCGACCAGCGGCCGCTCGACGGTGAGGTCGATCGGCGGCTCGACGTAGCGGTTGACGAAGGGACCGACCGTCGAAGGATCGAAAGAGTGGGTCTGCTCCGGCGTCAGCCCCTGATAGACCGAAGGGTGGCCGGAGGCGTCCTCGCCGACGCCGATGACGATATAACCGCCCTTGGTGTTGGCCAGCGCGAGGCAGTGGCGGACGATCTTCGCCCGCGCCGCCCGGCTCATGGCGGTCCAGCTCATCGCCGCCTTGTAGTCCAGCTCCTCAGACTCCACGCCGCGGTAGATGAGTCCGCGCATGTCGCGAGGCTCTTGTTCCGGCGCCTTCTCCATGGGCTATTCGGAGACCTCCTCGGCGTAGATGATATGCTGGCAGTTGTCGCAATAGGTGACCACTCCCTTCTGGATGGCGTTCATCGCCTGCGGCGTGATCCGGAGGTGGCAGTTGCCGCAGATGCCGTTTTCGATCTTCACCAGCGGGATTCCGCCGTTGCGCCCCTTGAGCAGCGAGTTGTAGCGGCTGAGCGTTTCGCTGTCGACGCCGCGGACCAGCGAGGGGCGTT
>CAZPWP010000261.1:0-990 GCA_964590295.1 uncultured Victivallis sp. | reverse complement strand
ATCTCCTGCTTGACCTCGCCGGCGAAGGCGATCAGCTCCTCGAATTCGGCGCGGGCACTCTTAACCGCCGCGTCGTTGCCGGCCTTGATCTTCCGGTATTGCGCCTTCGCCGCCTCGAATTTGTCGAGCAGCTCGATCACGTCCCCTTCGAGTTTGCCGATCTTGTTCTTGTTGAGGGCGACGGTGTTGAGCATCGCCTGGTACTCGGTGTTCTTCTTGACCATCGCCGATTGCTGTTGGAGCTTACGGCTCTCGTCGGTGAGGCGGGCGATCTCCGATTCGGCGGATTTGATTTCGCGTTCGACCTTGCGGGCGGCTTCGGCGGCGGCGGCGGTCGAGGCGACCAGCCGGTCGCGCTTCTCCTTGAGAGCGTTCATTTCGGAAGGAAGCAGCTTCATGCGCTGTTCCAGGTCGCGGATCCGCAGATCGTTCGCCTGAAGTTTCAACAGTGACTGAATCCATTTTGCCGGCATGTTTCCCTCCGTCTGGTATGATTGTTCAAAAAAGTTCCGGCTGGTCGTCGCCCCGACCGCCCCGAAGCGGCGAAAGGCCCAGCTTGTTCCATGCTTTCGGGGTCGCCATACGCCCCTTCGGAGTCCGCACCAGAAACCCCTTCTGGATCAGGAACGGCTCGTAGACCTCCTCGATCGAATCCTCCTCCTCGCCGACCGAGACCGCGATGTTCTTGAGTCCGACCGGGCCGCCGCGGAAGTTGGAGATGATCACTTCGAGGATCCGCAGGTCCATCTCGTCGAGCCCGTCGTTGTCGATCTGGAGCATTTCGAGCGCCTCCGCCGCCACCTTGCCGGTCACCACCGAGTCGGCGCGCACCTGCGCGTAGTCCCGGGCGCGGCGGAGCAGATTGTTGGCGATGCGCGGCGTGCCGCGGCAGCGCCCGGCGATCTCCATCGCGCCTTCGTCGTCGATTTCGATGCCGAGGATTCCGGCGGAACGGCGGAGAATCTGCGCGAGGCTCTCCGGATCGTAGTA
>CAZPWP010000260.1:0-3912 GCA_964590295.1 uncultured Victivallis sp. | reverse complement strand
CAAATAGTCTTGTGTCTCAACACGAGCGGGAGTCCGACTTTCCGGGCTCCCGTTTGTCATCTGTAATCGCTCAGAAACAAATGTGCGCAAAATATCGGACACTACCACTTAATATCTGTTGGCAGATAATCAAATATATGTTCTATATCTCCGGCACCGGTGATCGCGAGAAGCCGGGGGCGCCGGGCGGGGAGAGCCAGGGCGGCTTCAGCGATCTCCCGCCAGCTGCCCGAAACGTACCGGACCCGTTCTCCCGCGGCGGCGGCGAGGGCGGCGCTGTCGATCGGACCGGTTTCGCTCCATGCGGCGAAGACGTCGGTGACGAGGGCGGCATCCGTTCGGGCCAGTTCGGCGGCGAATTCCGGCAGATACTTCGCCAGCCGGGCGTAGCGGTGGGGCTGGAATACCAGCTGGAGCTCCCGGTCGGGCCAGCGGCTCCGCATGGTGGCGATTGATCCGGCGAGTTCCGCCGGATGGTGGGCGTAATCTTCGACGATGACCAGCTCCGGCGAGTCGAAGCGGACCGCGCAGCGGCGCGCCACGCCGGGGAAATCATCCAGCGCACGCTTTGCCTGTTCCGGATCGGCGCCGAGCAATGCGGCGCCGCGGAGCGCCAGCCGGGCGTTCCACGCCTGAAAGCCGATCCAGCGGCCGCAGGGTTCATCCCGCCGCTCCAGCCGGACCGCATCCGGATGAGCGCCGAAGAGCCGGTCCGGCAGCGGGGCGCCGTAGTGGAGCAGCTTCCGTGACCGGAAGGCGAAGGTGCGGAAATTTTCCTGCAGCGCCTCCTCTCCGCCGACGCTCCAGGCGTGGTCGTCGTCGAGGTTGGGGACGATGCCGAGAAAGGGCGAAACCAGCGTATGGGTGCCGTCGGATTCATCGACTTCGGTGACGAAGAGGTCGCTGCCTTCGCCCGCCGAAGCGGAGGGGCCGCTCCGCAATGCGGCGCCGATCAGGAACCCGGGGGAAAAGCCGCAACCGCGGAGCGCATGCACCAGCATCGCGGTGATGCTGGTCTTGCCGTGAGAGCCGGAGACGGCGACGACCCGTCGGTATTCTCCGGCGAGCTCCGCCAGAAATTCGCCGCGGCGGAGCTGCGGGATTCCCCGTTCCGTCGCCCGTCGTCGTTCAGGATTTTCCGGCGGAACGGCGGAGGAGTAGACCGCGAGTTCGGCCGAGTCCGGCAGGTTTTCCGGTGCGTGTCCTCCGAAGATCTTCGCCCCCGCGGCGGCGAGGCGGGCGGTCTTCGCATTGAGTTCCCGGTCGGAACCGGTCACCGCGACGCCGCGTTCACGCAGAATCTCCGCGAGCGGAGCCATTCCGGCTCCACCGATTCCGATGAAATGCACGCTGGAAAACTTCATGCTGCTCCCTCGCCCGGAACCGCGGCGCCGGTCGTTTGCCTCATCTCAATCGATCTTGAACTGGGTGTCGTGCAGCCGCCGGTAGATGCCGTTCTTTTCGAGCAGTTTGGCATGGGTTCCCGCCTCGGCGACCTTGCCGTCCTTCAGGACGATGATGCAGTCCGCGTTGCGGATGGTGCTCAGCCGGTGCGCGATGGCGAAGACCGTCCGGTTGGCCATCACCCGGTTGAGCGCTTCCTGCACCAGTTTCTCGGTGACCGTGTCGAGTGCGCTGGTCGCCTCGTCCAGAATCAGGATCGGCGGATTGCGCAGAATCGCCCGGGCAATCGCCACACGCTGCTTCTCGCCGCCGGAGAGCTTGAATCCCTTCTCGCCCACCTCGGTGTCATACCCCTGCGGATGGCGGCCGTCGACAATGAACTCGTGCGCGTTGGCCAGCTTCGCCGCCTCGATAATCTCCTCGCGGGTGGCGGAGGGGCAACCGTAGGCGATGTTGTTCGCGATCGTGTCGTTGAAGAGAATCGCATCCTGATTGACCACGCCGATCATCCTGCGCAGCGAGGCGAGCTGACAGTCCCGCACATCGATTCCGTCGATCCGCACCGCGCCCGCAGTCACGTCGTAAAAGCGGGCGATCAGATTGGCGATCGTCGTCTTGCCGGAACCGGTCTCGCCGACCACAGCAATCATGTGTCCCTTCGGGATTTCGAAACTGACTCCGTCGATGATCTTGCGTTCGTCGTAGGAGAATTCCGCCTTGTCGAGCACGATCCGGTCGCGGAAGAGTGTGAGCCCGACCGCGTCCGGCTTTTCCGGCAGCGAGGTGTCGGTGTCGATCAGATTGAAGTAACGGTCCGCCGCCGCCATCGAACGCTGCAGGGAGGCGATCACCTTCGAGAGCTGTTTGATCGGCTGGTAGGCCATGAAGGCGGGCGCCAGCAGTGCGGCGAGCTGGGTGACCGAGATGCCCTGACTGTAGGAGAAGACCAGGAACACCAGCGTGGCCGCCACCGCCACCACCTCCATCGACGGCGAGATCAGCAGCTGGAGCCGGACCGCGCGGATCACCTGCCGCAGATAGAGCCGGTTGACGTGGTTGAACCGTTCTTCCTCAGCGGCTTCGGTGTTGTACGCCTTGACCACCCGGATTCCGGTGAACACCTCGTGCATCCGCGAGAACACCTCGGCGATGCGGGCGAAACTCTTCTTGTAGACCTTCCGGATGCGGCGGCCGAGGATGTGAATCGGCAGAACGACCAGCGGCACGCCGATCAGCAGAATCACCATCAGCGAGTAGCTGTTGTACTTCTGGCATGCCACCAGCACCGCCGCGAAACAGGCGAGAATCTGAATCGGGGCGCTGGTGAAGTCGGCAATGGAGTCGGAGACCGAGTTTTCAATCGCCGAGGTATCGTTGGTGCAGCGGCTGATCAGGTGGCCGACATCCATGTTGCCGAAGAAGCGCATAGACTGGTTGACCAGTTTATGGAAGATCTCTTCGCGCAGGTCGGCCACCACCTTGGCTCCCACCCAGCGGGTGCAGTAGTGGTTGATGTAGGTGGCGGCGTTTTTGATCACCCAGGCCAGGACGAAGATCAGCACGTAAATCGCGAAGATCTGCCAAGCGACCCGCCCGTCCGCGCCGACCGCTTCAAAGGAGAAGTTCACCGGCCAGTAAATCTGAATTTCGCTTCCTTTCACCCGGCAGGGGAGGTGGTAGCGTTCCGCCGTCTCCTGCGCCTGCCGGATGATTTTCGCCAGCTGCGGATCTTTTTCCTCCTTCGGGGTCACCACCGCTTCGATTGCGGCGGCCTTTTCCGCCCCGGTGAGGCCGGGCTTCTCTAGCGCCCGGAGGATTTCGCCGGTCAGGTGCGACGGAGCCGCCTTCGTCTCGACGGCGCTTCCGGCCCCGGCGGGATCGACCACCCCGACCAGCTGCGGAATCATCAGCAGACTGACGAAGAGCGACCCGCCGACCGTCATGCCGGCGAGGATGCCGATGGTCAGGCGCAGCCAGTACGGCCGCGCATACCGGAGAAGCCGGAAGTAACTCTGCGCTTTGAAATCGCGCTCGTTTTCACTTGCTCGCCCCATGCCGATTCCTAGGCGAAGAATTTCGCGATGGTGTCCACCACGAACCCGCGCTGTTCGGTGGTCGATTCCGGATAGATCGGCAGCGCGAGGATTTCGCCGGAGACCTGCTCGCAGACCGGATAGTCGCCCGGCTTGCCGCCGAGGTTCCGGAAGCAGTTCTGCAGATGGAGCGAAAGCGGGTAGTAGACCGCGCAGCCGACCCCCTGCTCCTGCAGGAACGCGCGCAGCGCGTCGCGCCGCCCGCCGGAAACCCGGATGCAGAACTGGTTGTAGATGTGGCGGACCGGATACGCGGCCTCCTGCGGGAGCGCGACCTTGTCCTCGAGCTTCGCCGCGGCGAAGAGCTTGCGGTATTCGGCGGCGTTGTGCTGCCGCGCTTCGGACCACTTGTCCAGGTCGCGCAGTTTGATCGAGAGGACCGCCGCCTGGAGCGCGTCGAGGCGGAAGTTGCCGC
>CAZPWP010000259.1:0-3915 GCA_964590295.1 uncultured Victivallis sp. | reverse complement strand
TCATAATTCCGGTTGTTTTCGTGCAATTAACGTGATGGGATGATAGGTGAGCGGGAGCATCCGGCCCCCGTTCTGGAAATGTGCGGTGTAATCCGCCTCGAAGGCGGCGAGCGTCGAACGGGTCCAGCGCGTCCTGCCGCCGGAAGCGGAGACGCCGGTCGCCTTGAGGTGGCGCAGAATGTCGCGCACCGTGGCGAATTCCAGCGTGACCAGTTCCTCGTGACAGGCGAGGATTTCAAACCCGGGTGCGAGCAGTTCGTGCAGTCCGGAGAGGGCGCGGTAGGAGAGGCCGCTCCCGGTGAGCGCGGCGATCTCCCGGAGGTTCTCCGGCCCGAAGGTGGTGAAGGCGAGGATCCCGCCGGTTTCGAGGGCGGCGTGAAACCGGATGAGCAGCGCGGCAAAATCCTCCACCCACTGAAAGACCGCGTTGGCGATCACCAGGGAGAGGTTTTCCGGCAGGTCCATCGTCTCAATGTCGGCGGCGCGGAACTCCGCCGCCCGGCGGCCGCGGTGAAAGCGCTCCCACTCCGGCACCAGGTCACTGAGATGGAGTTCGCGGTATTCGAGGCGGGTTTCCAGCAAGTCGGTCAGCATGCCCGAACCGCAGCCGGCTTCGAGAATCCGGTCGAAACAGCGTTCTCCGCCGGTGGCGAGCGCCAGCTGATCGAGCAAAGTTTCCGCCATGCCGCGCTGGATCTCCGCCGCCTCATGATAGGTTGGAACACTGCGGGCGAAGCGGGTCTGCACCAGTTGTTTATCGATGTTCGCCAAGATCGGTCACCTCGCGGAAGCTGTGAAATGCGGCAAAGGGATAGTGCGGCAGATCGAGCGACAGAACCGGCGTATTGACCGACTTCCAGAACGCCTTCTGAGCCTCTGGCGGAAAGATCCGGTCCCGTTCGCCGACCACGGCGAGACGGAAGCAGTTGGCCGGAACCGTTCCCGCCGCGGAACGCTCCAGCGCGAAGAGCTCCTCCTGCTGCGACGTCGGAGTGCGGCGGGGCAGGGGAAACGCTTCCAGTTCGGCGCGCCCGCCTGCGACCCGCTGGTAGAAGCGGCTTCGCGCCCGCTCTTCTCCCCAGTGCTCGGCGGTGCCGCGAAAGATCTCCGGCGCAATGCCGAAAGCGGCGTTTACCGGCTGAAGCGTGCCGTTGAAGGCGGTCGCGGTGGCGAAGTCGATGTCGTGCCGCGCCGCCAGTTTCGCCGCGGCGAAGACGCCGAGCGACCAGGCGGCGAGATGGGTTCTGCGGTATCCGGCCGTCGCGGCGGGAACGGGAGCCAATACGGTGTAGTCCCACAGCGCCAGCACGTCCAGCCCGCCGGAGGCGAGGTGGGCGACGGCATGTTCATCCATGCTCCAGCCGAGGAAGAGGAGCAGGAGTTCGGAATTTCCTTCCCGATGCAGAAAAGTATGGTTCACAGCGCCTCCCGGATCGTTTCTACGGCGGACTCCTCCAGCGCCGCCGAGAGGGAGAAACGCAGCCGCGCCGTGTGAACCGGCACCGTCGGCGGACGAATCGCGAAAACCAGAATGCCGTGCGCCCGGAACCGTTCGGCGGCGGCGACCGCGTCGGCGTCCCCGCCTATGAGGAAGGGGACGATCTGGGAGTCGCCCGGCATGGTCGCTTCACCGAAGAGCCCGCGCAGTTTCTTTCCCATCCGGCGCAGCTTCGCGCGTTCGGCATCCATTCCGGCGCAGTGCTCCAGCACGAAGCGGCTCCAGTTGAGGATTACCGGCGGCAGGCCGGTAGTGAAGATGAAGGGACGCATGTGGTTGACCAGGTAGTGTTTCACCTCTGGCGCCATGATTGCGAAGGCGCCGGTCGAACCGAACGCTTTGCCGAAGGTGCCGATCAGCACGTCAACTTTCGCGGCGACGCCGAGTTCGGCGGCGAGTCCGGTTCCCGCCGGACCGCGGACACCGACCGAATGGGCTTCATCGACCACCAGAAGACAGTCATATTTTTCCTTGAGTTCCGTCAGTTTTTTCAGGTCCGCCGCGTCGCCGTCCATGCTGAACACCGATTCGGTGACGAGGAAGACGCGGCGGTATGCCGCACGCCGGGCGGCGAGCTGCTTTTCGAGCTGCGCGAAATCCAGATGCGGGTAGCGGCGGAATTCGGCGTCGCCGAGCCGCAGCCCGTCGATGATGCTGGCGTGGTTGAGCTTGTCCGAGAGGATCAGGTCCCCGCTGTGCGCCAGCGCCGGAAGAATGCCGATATTGGCGTGGTAGCCGCTGTTGAAGACCAGCGCCGCCCGGCCGCCGTAGAGACGGCTCAGCGTCTCCTCCAGCCGGGTGCAGGCGGGAGTGTTCCCGGTCAGCAGGCGGCTCGACGCGCTCGACTGGGCCAGTTCCGGCGTGGAACCGTCGGGATACTGCCCGTAGAAACGGCGGCGCAGCTCCGCGTCTCCGGCGATCCCCAGGTAGTCGTTGCCGGAGAAGTTGAGGTAGATCTTGCCGTCGAGCACGGCGCGGGCGCCGGGGAGGGGGGTGATTTCGCGCAGGCTCCGCAGTCTGCCGGTTTCGGAGAGTGCCGCGACATCGGCGGCGAGTTCCTGGATCCAGTTCATCGTGCGTCGCCTTTCAGAGGATTTCAAGTTCGCCGATGAACTTTAGGTCATCCTCCGGACTGCGTCCGCGGGTGGTGAGGTACCCCCCGGTAATCATGCCGTTGAGTCCGGAGAGCATCAGCAGTCCCTGAAAATCCTTCATCACTGTCTCGCGCCCGGCGGCGAATTTGATTTCCATCGCCGGATTGAGCAGCCGGAAGAGGGCGAAACATTTCGACACCTCCGCCGGTTTCATGACCGGCCGTCCCTCGAGCGGGGTTCCGGCGATCGGCAGCAGCACGTTCAGCGGCGCGCCCTCCACCTTGAGTTCACGGACGGCGATGGCCATATCCACCCGGTCCTCCCACTCCTCGCCGAGGCCGAAGATGCCGCCGCAGCAGATGGTGACGCCGAACTCCTGCAGATAGCGGATCGTCTGAATCTTCTCCTCGATGGTGTGGGTGTCGGCGATCAGCTCGGCGTAGCGCGCCGGATTGGTCTGCAGATTCATGTTGTAGCGCCAGGTGTGGTGTTCGGCGAGGAGCTTTGCGGTCTCGCAACTGAGAATGCCGATTGAGACGCAGAGCTTCAGCTCCGGACAGGCCGCGTGCACCGCGTCGAGCGTCTCGAGGATCTGTTCGAACTCCGGCGTGACGCTCCGGTAGCCGTAGCCGCTGGTGACGTAGCCGAAGGAGTGGGCGCCGTGTCCGGCGGCCTGTTTCGCCGCTTCGACCACCTTCTCTTTCGGCAGCAGCGGATAGGTTTCGATGTCGGTATGGTGGTGGGCCGACTGGGCGCAGAAACGGCAGTTCTGCGGGCAGAGTCCCGACTTGGCGTTGAGAATCGAACAGGGAATGATTGCGGGAGAGAACTTCTCCCGCACCTTGTTGGCCAGCGAGGCGAGATCGAGGATATCGGCCCCTTCGATCGAACGGGCCAGTTCAAGCGCTTCCGCGCGGGAGAGCTCCGTGCCGTCAAGCACTTTCGCCGCATTGGCGATCAGCGGATTGAGCATGATATTTCTCCGGAATACAATATTCGTTATTGTCCCAAATTTTGTGAAACACATTTGTCATTTCCAACGTCGATGAAGACGTTGCCGATCATCGTCATCCGTTTTTGCCGGCAGTCCTCCCAGGCTCCGGCGTCAGCAAACCGTTTCCATATGATTTCCGCAACTTTCGTTACGCCTTTGTCACTCCATCCATAAGCAATTTTCCTGATTCTCCGGCCAGGTTCCCGCATCACTCTTTCCACCATCGACGAAGCCCTGTGGGAAATCAATCCCCGCTTCCGCCGGCGGCGAATAGAACCGAACCTCCCGATTTTCGCCCGTCGCAAACAGGTTGCCGCCGCGTCATATCC
>CAZPWP010000258.1:0-3936 GCA_964590295.1 uncultured Victivallis sp. | reverse complement strand
CATCATCCATATTTTTTCCAACTCCTGATCCACTTCCCCACGGTAACAGGGTGAGTTCCGACAATCTCTCCAATTTCTGTATGACGTTTCCATTTTCCGCTTTCTCCCGCCTTCCGGCAAGTGCGACGGCATCTGTTTGACGGGCTGTGCAATGACTCATAACAGGGAAATACGATACACCACAAATCAGAAAATAAAAGCAGTGTTAATTGCCGAATCTATATCAAAATCATCATTTGAGGCGAGTTTTTCACAAACTGCAGAAGAGGTACTGATCTCAATCTGAAAACCGATTACAATCTGAACGGATCGCATTCCGAACTTCAGGCGGCGGATCTTCACACCTGCCGGGATCACATGACGCTGCTTGTTCCGGGGCGCCGGCATCCCGCCTCTCCATTTTCGTCAGAGCTCTGCTTTGGAGCAGGATGCCGGCCATATTCGCCGGATCATGCCAGCTCGCGTATTCGGCCGCCCGTTTATTTCAACCGAAATCAATTACTGCAACCCCAACCGTTTCCGGACAGAATTCGGCCCGATGTTCGGCGCCTATGCCGCGCTGCAGGATTATGACGGACTTTACCGCTTCACCTGGATGCACTCCAAACGCTGGAACAAAGAAGAAGACGTTACCGGCCTGAATGTGTACAACGATCCTCCGGCGCTTTTTTCCGACCGGCTGCCATATCTCCTGTTCATGCGGGGCGACGTCCCGCCCGCTCCAGGCGGAGTGGCGGTCGACCATCGAGAGAACGACCTGCAGAAAATGAATACAAAGGCATTTGAAAATGTCCGGACTGCGACCGATGAATCCCCTCGGCCGGGACTCCTCTCCCGCATCGGCGTTCTGGAAGAGAGCCGCTCTTTTCCGAATATTCCGAAGGTCCGTCTGACCGGAAACCGGCAGAAACAGCTCAAGGCAAGAGAGAGAGCGTTTCTGAAGAACAGGAAGTCCGGGACCTCTATCAGCGAAACGGGGGAAATTGCCCTGATATCGAAGGAGAAAAAAATCATTGCGGTGACTCCGCAAACCGAAGCGCTTTCCGGCACCTCCGATCTGCACGGAAAGATTCTTCACGCGATCGGAATTCCCCGCCCCGCAGACCGTTTCCATCTCCTCACCGGACGGGAAACCTCCCGCTGAAAGCAGAAAAATCCTGATGTTTCACCTGGTGAGCATGGGCAACCAGTTCCAGAGTTTCCGCAATCGTGAACGAACTCTTCCGGAAAGCTACGAAACACGCCCCCTGTTGATCGAACGCAGGAAAATCGCCGTGATTCTGCATCTGCCGCAGGAATGGAAAGTGGAAACTCTCGATCTCTCCGGTCGGCGGACTGGAGCAGTCAAGACCGACTATGCGAACGGCCTCCTCCGGTTTACCGCGGATATCACGCTCCGCCCCCATGGGGGTTATCTGCCGACCCCTTCTGATCTGAATTTGCAAAAACTCCCCTTTGCGGCTATAGTAAAATTCGATCCGCAAAGGGGAAATTGCAATGAAAGCGACAGTACGATCCATAGCGAAGAAAGCGAATGTCTCACCCGCGACCGTCTCGCGGGTGCTCAGCGGGTCCGCGCATGTCACCCCGCAGATGCGCGCCCGGGTGCTGGATTGCGCACGAAAACTTGGCTGCCGGAACGCCGGGATCCGGAACATTGCCCTGATCGCACAGGGAAACTGTTTTTCCGGTTACGATGCTCTGCTTCTTCGCGCCCTGTACGACGAGCTCAAGCATCAGAATTTCCGCGCCATTCTGGTCACCGTTTCCGACCTCGGCGTCCTTGACGACTCCGTAATCGCCGGCGCGATCTCCATCGTCTATCAGGACGGCCGGGATACGTCCTGGATCCGCAACCGGGCGCTCCCCATGGTCCGCATCAATACCACCGGATCCCCCCTCGACGGTATCTACCGGGTTTATTCCAACGAGCAGCAGGGAATCGAACTCGCGCTGGATCACCTCTACCGTTTCGGCCACCGCAACCTCGGGATCCTCACCTACTGCAGCTCCCTGCCGGGACCGCCGGCAACCTCCCTGCGGATCGAAACCTTTCACCGCTATCTGGAGAAACGCGGCTGCACCGGGACCGCGGTCAACATGATCGACCTCAACCGGGCAGTCGATGCCGTGCGCAAACTGCTCGATTCCGGCGTCACCGCGATTTTCGCCGCCGGAGAATCGGCCGGGTTGCCGGCGGCACACGCGTTGAATCTGTTTCACTATAGAATTCCGGAAGATATCTCGCTGATCTCCATGGAGGACTTCAGAGTTTCCGAATACCTCACGCCGCCGCACACGACCATCGAACAGCGGATGGACCTGCTGGCCGAGGCCGCCCTGTCGCTGCTCGAAAAACAGTGGAACGGCGAACAGAACATCTCCGACATCGCCGTTGACTACTGCCTGCGCACGCGCGACAGCGTCGCCCCGCCGCGGGGGAGCTGACTCCGGAGCGACCGCGCCCGGCTTCGAATCCGAGGCCATCCACCGATTCCCTGCCCTGCTCCAGCGAAAACAACAGGAAGCGTCCGCGGCAGCTTGCTGCCGCGGAGAAATGATGATATATTATCGATTATGTTGCATTTCATCATCAGACGCAGTTTATATTCCGTGCTGATCCTGTTCGGCGTGATGCTGCTGACCTTCGTCCTCTTCAACGTCGCCGCGGGCGATCCGGCGGCGGCGGTGCTGGGGAAGAACGCCCGTCCCGGCGAGGTCGAATCGCTCCGGCGCGAACTCGGCGCCGATTTGCCGCTCTTCTACGGCCGCTTATGCCGGACCGAGGCGTACAGCGGCTATGTCCGGGGGAAACCGCTCCGCCCCGGCGTGGAACGGCACGGCGACCGGATCATCTTCCGGCGACAATTTCCGGAGAGTCCGGTGGTCCTTCGCGAAACCCGCGACGGCCGCGTCCGGCAGGAGGAGACAAAAGGGGACTCCGACCTCTCACTTCCGTTGGAAGGACTGGAGAAGGTCGAATTCTTCCGGCAGCAGAAGTCGCCGTGGAACTCCCAGTTCGTCCGGGCGCTCGGGGAGATCGTCTCATTTCATTCCGCTTTCCCCTATGTCAAAGTGCTCGACTTCGGCAAAACCCTAACCACACGGGAGCCGATCGGCCGCATTCTTCTGCGTGGAGTCTGGCCATCGCTGCTGCTGATGGTTCCGATCTTTCTCGGGGAACTGGTCATCGGTGTAGCGCTGGCGCTCCTCGCCGCCACCTTCAAAGACAGCTGGATCGACCGCGGTCTCGTGCTGCTCTCCGTCGCCGGAATGAGCATCAGCTACCTCGTGGTCATCATCTTCGCCCAGTGGTTTCTCGGCTACTACTACGACCTCTTCCCGGTGTGGGGATTCGAGGGGTGGCGGTCGCTCGGGCTGCCGATTCTGGTCGGCATCCTCTGCGGCATCGGCGGAAACGTCCGCTTCTACCGCACCGTCTTCGTCAACGAACTGCGACGCGAATACCTCCGCACCGCGGCGGCCAAAGGCGCCTCGCCGCTGACCATTTACGGGCGTCACCTGCTGCGCAATGCCGCGATCCAGATCATCACCCGAGCCAGTGCGGCGCTGCCGTTTCTATTCACCGGAAGTCTGCTGCTCGAATCGTTCTTCGGAATTCCCGGGCTGGGATTCGTCGGAGTAGACGCGCTCTACAACTCCGATCTGCAGCTGTTGAAAGCGCTGGTCGTCACCAGCGCGCTGCTCTTCGTGGTGATGAATCTACTCGCCGACCTCGCCTACGCCTGGGCCGATCCCCGCATCCGCCTGGAGTGACTTCCTCTCCGCGCTCCGCCGGATGATTCTCGGCGTGTCAACCGCCGCTTTCCGCTCAAAAGTGCGGATTTTTTGATCATGTCCCAAATTTTGCGATGGGACGTGTTGTTTGACGGAGGTGCATCTGCCCTTTATTTTGCGTTTGCTCAAAATCCAACA
>CAZPWP010000257.1:0-3939 GCA_964590295.1 uncultured Victivallis sp. | reverse complement strand
GATAAGCGCAATCTCGAACCAGGGCAAGGTTCATTTCATGTTCTGCAAGGATACAATGAGTGTTCAAAAACGGATGGAGTTTATGGAGCGTATCATACGTTGCAATGAACGGAACGTATTCCTGATTTTGGATAATTTGCGGGTTCACCACGGTAAATTGCCGGATGATTTTCCGCATGAGCATGCCGCTTTTGTCAAAGTGTTCCATCTGCCGGGCTGCAGCCCTGATTGGAACCCGGAGGAATCTCTGAATCGGGATTGGAAGTCAAATTGGAACCATAAGCCGCCGGGACGCGCAAAAGGGAAAACAGAGGAACATGCAAAAGCATACATGGATGAGATGTTTCCCGTAATCCCGGTCATATCGCCAAATGATTTCATGCGGAAAGCCTCTTATATGCAAGCTAAGTTAATTGCCGATACAATAAACAATGTGGAATCATTAAAGACAAGAGGACGGATCAATGGCAAAGAAAACAACCGGGAAACTCTACGCGGCGGGAGCAAGGGGCTTCTGGTATATCCGTCAATTCGAAGGGAAGGACATCAGAACCCGGCTGCTCGACCCCGACGGAAAACCCATCACCGGAGAAAAAGAGACACAGCCGCAGCCAACCGGCTTCTTGCACGGATTCACGAAACCAACAAGGCCGAACAACTCCGAACCCTGAAAAATGACTTGCAGGACGCGGAACAGGCCGCCGCAGATGCCGCCGCAATGTTGCTGAACAGCCGCGCCACCATTGCCGACGGCTGGCGGCTCTTCATGAGTTGTCCCAAACACCCCGCCGGTTGCAAGCGTTTTCCCGCCGATGCCATTCCCCGACAATACCACCGCAGCCAATTACCGGAGCTATTACGACCGCTTTTCCGGCTGGATAAATGAACATTCCCCCGCCGCCCGGCTGCTTTCCGATGTAACCCCGGAGATTGCCGCCGCTTTCATGGAGTAGATGCAGCAGGATATTCTTTCCGTTGGGGGAGAGAATCCAGCTCCCCGGCACCCGGTCCACCTCCGCGACGGTCCGCGACTGGCGCAGTTTCCGGCCGTCGCAGAAAATCTGTCCGAGCGAGTAGGACAGCAGCGGCCCGTCGGCGGGACGGGCGGGTTCGTTTTTATCGGAGCTTCCCGCATTCCGCTTGCGTTTGAACGGGTTCGGGAAATCTCCGAAGAATGCGTCGTCCGGCGTCGGCGTGGTGTATACTTTGTTTTGTCCTGCCACCGGAGTGAGTTCCGGCCTCCAGATTTCGCTGCTGCGGACGAACACCGTTCCTGCTTTCCCGGCGCGGGATCCATCCCCGCGAGCAGCAGCCTCCCGGAGTTGTCCGGTGCTCACGGCGGCAGCGTGTAGTAGCTGTGCCGCGCCCACAGCCCCGGCAGTTTTATTGTGCGCAGGATTTTCATGCCGGAAACATACTCCACTTTCCCGCCGTTTCAACCACGTGGACGGATTCTCCCGAATTTTTTTCCGATACGAGCATCTCCCCGGAGTCCCCGAATGCGAGTGTCCACTCTTCAGCCCTCCCTTTCAGGGCGATTTCCGTGCCGGTCTGCAGATGCCACTGCGTGACCGGCCCGTAGTCGTCGAGAGCAATCGCGTGAATGACGCGCCGCGAGGTGCGATCGGAGCGCTCCAGCCAGTGGAACTGCAGGCCGCTGCCCGGTGCTCCTTCGCCTTTCTGCCCCGGCAGCGGATGGTACGCATCGTGCACGTGACCGTAGGAAGGCCCCAGCGGGAAATCGTCTGCCGCGCCGATGTGGAAGAGCTTCATTCCGGCGGGGCCGCGCCGCGCCACGAGCCGATCGGGCGGCAGAAGTTTCCATTCGAGTTCCCCGTCGCGATTGTTGAGCAGCCAGTTCCAGATTGTGGTCACCGGTTCGCTGCTCTCGATCCGGTCGACGAGGAAGAGCACATGTTCCCCGCAGAGGATCACGAACCGTTCAAAACGTTGGATCGGCGCGCCATAGGCTTCGGCGGCGTCGTTGGCGAAGACGGTCACGCTGCCGCACCGTCCCGCAAGAAGCGGCCGCCCGCCGCGCGGCAGTGCGGGGCTCAGCGTCCGGCCGGGGCCGATTAGGCGGAACCGGAACGGAGTCCCTTTCTGGCCGAGCTCCGTTCCGCCGCAGCGGAAGACGCACGTGTTGTGGCTGCCTGCCGCCAGATCGAGTTGATGCAGCCAGTTGCGGTAACAGCAGTGACCGGGATCGACGAGCAGCCGTTCCCCGGCATAGGCGAGAATCAGGCTGTTCGCATCCTCGTGCAGGTGTCCCGGTGCGTTGAGGTACTCCGATCCGGCGCGGAATCCGAGGATTGTGCGCGGATTTTCCCAGCTGTTCCGGGCGATGCGGTCGCCGTTGGAAAAAGCGGCCCAGGGCGGTTCCCCTCCCTCTTTCTCCGGGGCGGCGGCTGCGCTCTGCGGATAGAGCACGACGCTCAGGAAACCGTAGCGGTTCAGGAGTCCGAAGCTGCTGCGGTCGAACGGCCCCTGCGCCGGAGTTGCGGCGTAGAGTTCGTTGAAGAGCTCTCGGGCGGTTGCAGCTTCCGTCGGCATCTCTTTCCCGGCGCGGACGGCGATGTGCATGAGCAGATCCGGATCCGGCCCGAAGAGCGCGGCGCTGTCGTTGAAATTCAGCGATCTGGGACGCGGATACTCGCCCCAGCCGGAGAGCGGCTTGTTGTAGAGCAGGCTGTGGCGGAACCAGCGGACCGCTTTCGCATACGGCATATCGCCCGGGTTGCGTCCGCTGCGCAGCAGCGCTTCGTACGTCAGCATCAATCCGCGGAAGCAGTAGTTCGAGTATTGCAGCGATTCGCCGTAACTGCCGTCCGGCTGGACTGTGTTCAGGCAGAACCGGTACTCTTCGCTCACTTCGTCGAGGATGGTTTCATCGCGGAGAACCGCCCCCGCGACGGCGAGTCCGGAGAGCAGAATGCAGCGCCAGTTCATGAGACGATTGTTCCACCTGAGCCACTCCCGGCAGAGCGGGACGGCTTTCTCCCGCAGCGCTCCCCGGATGATTTCGGTCTCTTCGGCGCGGAAGAGTTCCGGCACGAGGTCCGCGACGATTGCCAGTCCCGCCGCGTAGTGGGCGGTTTCAAGGTTGCCGCGCGGCGGATTCGCCGTGTGATCCCGGAAAAACGGCCCGATCCAGTCGTCGAGCGGCAGCTCGGCCACGTCGAGCGCGGCGTGGCGCAGCCGTGTTTTCAGACGTTCTTCAGGCGCGACGGCGCAGACGAACGCGGCGTCGGTGAGATACTCCAGAACGTGAAACGGCCACTCCGTGTTGGTCCCGGCGCATTCGAGCGAGGGGGACGCGGCATATTGTCTCACCCGGTTCAAGAGTCCCCAGTAGAGGTTGGAGTAGACCGGGTCGGAACAGAACGTGCGGATTCCGGAACGTTCCGCTTCTGTCAGAAAGAGAGCCATAGTTTATTATTGTCCCAAATTTTGTGAAACACATTTGTCATTTCCAACGCCGATGAAGACGTTGCCGATCATCGTCATCCGTTTTTGCCGGCAGTCCTCCCAAGCTCCGGCGTCAGCAAACCGTTTCCATATGATTCCCGCAACTTTCGTTACGCCCTTGTCACTCCATCCATAAGCAATTTTCCCGATTCTCCGGCCAGGTTCCCGCATCACTCTTTCCACCATCGCCGAAGCCCCGGGGGAAATTGATCCCCGCTTCAGCCGGCGGCGAATAGAACCGAACCTCCCGGTTTTCGCCCGTCGCAAACAGGTTGCCGCCGCGTCATACCCTCGTCCTTGAAAATATCCGATCCGTCGATCGACGGCCGCTTCCGTTTTCTCCATTCGTTCTTCGATATCGTCTTTCTCTTCCCCGGATACCTGTTTGAAATCCTCCTGCGGCAATTCAATCGCCGAATAAAGGGCGGATGCACCTCTGTCAAACAACACGTCCCATCACAAAATTTGGGA
>CAZPWP010000256.1:0-3985 GCA_964590295.1 uncultured Victivallis sp. | reverse complement strand
GAGTCGATCCCGATGGCCAATGAGGAACCGGGGGCATGATCGCTCTGCCGACCGCCCGGGGATGGCTGATGCTGGCGATGACGCTCGGCGCGGTCAGCGTGGCGCTGGTCAATGTGGGGCTGGCGACCGCCCTGGCGGCCTCGGCGTTTTCGGCGTTCTTTCTGGCGGCGTTCGTCATGGCGCAGTGCTCGCTCTACGGTATCCGGGTGACGCGCGGCGGGAACGGCGACGGCGTCTGCGGCAGCGAGCTGATTCTGCCGCTGACGGTGATCAACCGGACCTGGCTTTTCCGGCAGGCAACCGTGGTCACGGAGGCGTGTGAATTCGCTCCGGGCGGCGTGCTGCACACGGCGGTGCCGCCGCTCTCGCCGCGGGAGTCGCTTCCGCTGGAGCGTTCGCTGATCGCGGAGAAGCGCGGCTGCTTCGAACTCGACGCCGTGCGCCTCTCCGGCGGGGATCCGGCCGGGCTGTTCCGGCGGACGCGGAAGTTCCGGCTGCCGGGGGAGGTTTCGATCTTCCCCGGCGTGGTGCGTCTGGAGTCGATCCAGCTGCATCCGGCGGGGGCGCATACGCCGGGGACCGACGGTCGGCCGCTGGGGCGTTCCGGGCAGGGGCAGGAGTTTTTCGGG
Organism: uncultured Victivallis sp.; assembly: GCA_964590295.1. Lineage (GTDB taxonomy): Bacteria > Verrucomicrobiota > Lentisphaeria > Victivallales > Victivallaceae > Victivallis. Next base: position 3,356 of record CAZPWP010000256.1, on the reverse strand, counting down.
CTGCGTCCCTACCGGCCTGGGGACGAGATCCGTTTCGTCCACTGGAAGGGGACGGCGTCGAAGCGGCGGCTGATGATTCGGGAATTCGAGGCGAACACCGTCGATCAGGTGGTGATTCTGCTCGACACCTTCGCGCCGCTGGTGGGGAACGATCCGCGCGAGAACAATCTGGAGTTTCAGGTCAGCATGGCGATGTCGCTCGCGGCGTTTCTCAGGGAGATCTCCTGCCGGGTGTTGTTTCTGGCGACGGAGGGGAGGACCGGGGAGCCGGTCCGGCTCTTCGGGGATTCGGCCGGCATCTATCCCCGGCTGCGTCAGCTGCTGACGGTGATTGAGCCGGGGCGGATCCCGTTTGCCTCGCTGCTGCAGGAAACCGCCGAGGAGATCCCCGCCGGGTCGCTGGTCTATGCGCTCTGCCTCGGAGAGGAGGCGGAGACGGCGGAGCTGCTGGAACTGCTCTTCGACTGCAATTGCCGAATCCACTGGTTTCCGGCTCCGAAGGAGAACTTCCCGCCGATTCAGGCGGATGAACCGCGCATCGTCTACGAACGGCGCCGCCGGGAACTGCCGCCGGGTGCGGTGCGGCCGCGGGAGCTCTTCTTCTCGACGCGGATTGCGGAGGTGCTGGAGAAATGAGATTTCTGACCGCGGCATACCGGCGGATTTTCCCGGTGAAACGGATGGTCGACCACTCCCGGCGGCGGAGCGGTCCGGAGCGGCTGCCGCTGCACTGGGCATACGCGGGGTTGACTGCGCTGGCGACGATCGCGTCGCTGTGGCGTTACGGCCATCCGGAGTTCACCATTTCCGTGCTGGTGCTGACGCCGATCGCCGCGGCGCTCGCCTATGTGCCCTACCGGATCGTGCCGTCGTGGTGCCGGCTGCTGCTGCAGCTCGCCCTGCTGATCGGGGCCGGATTCTGGAGCATGTTCCGGCTGAAGGCGGGGATTCCGGTGGACAAGGCGCTGGTGGAGCTGCTGGCGCTGTCGGTACTGATATTCCTGATGGCGCAGCGGGTGCGGGACTACGGGTATGTGTTCGCGATATCGATCCTGCTGCTGGTCTACGGGGCGCTGCTGCCGCGGACGATCTACCTCTGGTGTCTCGGCATCGGGGCCGGACTGGTGCTTTTCCTGCTCTACAACAACCGGCTGCGCCAGCTGGGGCGGGCGCCCGCGCTGGAGAATCCGCGCAGGATCGTCCGGCGGAACTGGCACATCATCGGGATTCATCTCGGGTTGTCGTTCTGCTTCTTTCTGTTGATTTTCCAGTTGTTCCCGACCACGCCGAGCGAGACGAAGGGGATTTTTTCCGTTTCGTTTTCGCACGAGAAGGAGTCGATGCTGCCGCAGGATCTGCGCCACTGGTTCGAGTCGGAGAAGGCGTTGAAGCGGTCCGGCGGGGAGCATATCGTGCGCAGCAGGCGGCCCGATTCGATCGGCATGGACGGGTTGTCGATCGCGCTCAAGGGCGAGCAGCCGGATCGTGCCGCGGATGGTGGCGGCGGGAGTGCTCCGCCGGGGGAAAATCTGGTGTTCCGGGTGAAATCGCCGTTGAAACTCTATCATCTGGCGCAGCTGTACGACGCGTATGACGGCAGCGGCTGGAGGGTTTCGCCGGAACTTCGGAAGGGGCGGATCCGTCGCCATCCGGAGGGGGGCGGGGCCTGCCGCAACGTGACATCCCGCTACACGATTCTGCGCTGGATCAGCCCGAAGCTCTACGCGCCGTTCCGGCCGCTGAATTTCGAACAGGCTCCCGGAGCGGAATTCAGCAATCTCTCCAAGACCTTTTACAACAGTGAACTTGCGACGGAAAACTATCCGCGGCTGCCGTTCGTCTATACGGTTACGAGCCGGCTGAGTACCGATTTCAGCTATTTCGTGACTGGCGGAGAGGAGGGGAGGCGCAAGCCCGGCGGTCGCCACTGGGAGGAGCTGGCGCCGCCGCGGCACTATCTTCAGCTGCCCGAAGAGAAGATATCGCTGCGACTCCGGGAGAAGGTGAAGGAGTTGACCGGCGAGATCCGGAGCAGCTACGGCAAGGCGATGGCATTGCGCGATTACCTGCGGAATCATTACACCTACAAACAGTTTTCGCAACCGGTCCCGGAGGGGCGCGAGGGGGTGGACTATTTCGTTTTTGAACTGCGCGAGGGGCACTGCGAATACTTCGCTTCGGCGCTGGCGGTGATGGCGCGTCTGGCCGGACTTCCGGCGCGGGTGGCAACCGGATTTTCGCCGGGGGACTACAACACACTGCTCAATTTGTTTGAGGTCTATGAGCGGCATGCGCACGCGTGGACGCAGATTTTCGTGCCGGAGTACGGCTGGCTGACGATGGACGCCACGCCGCCGGGGGCGATACAGTCGCGGACGACGCCGCCCGGCATCGGGCAGTTGCGGGATCCCTTCGGGGACGAGTGGCGGGTGACGCCGCCGGAACTTACGTCACACACGCTGGATACGCTTCAGAATCTCTACTTGAAACAGCTCCGGCAGGAGGGAGAAGTGAGCCGGGCCGCCGAAATGATGATGCAGGTGGCGAAGATGGAGGAGGATCTGCGAAACAAAGTCAAGGAGACTTACCGGAAGATGGCTCCGAAAGGGCAGAAGGCGATGACGACGCGCTCGGCGAAGCCTCCGCCCGGTTCGCCGGCCGCGCGTCTGGCGAAGCTGATGGAACCGGGGCGGAAGGCGGTTCAGGCCGCCGCGATCTTGTTGCGGAACCACTGGCTGGAAAGCGCCTGTGCCGCGACGGTGCTGATGGCGGTCGTGCTGATGGTCCGGATCGCGGTGCGGCAGAATCGGCAGAATCGATTGCGCCGTCGGATGCGGGAAGCCCTGGCCGGAGCTGCCGCATCGCTGCGGCGCGGCGCGTTTCGCGACAGTGTGGATTCCTCCTACCGGGCGGCGCGTTATCTGCTGCTCCTGGCGGGGGCGCCGCCGCGGGGCGGGCGTGAACTGCTTGATTACGCGATGACGCTGGAAGAGTTCCTGCCGGGTGCGGCGGAGCTTCTGAAGCCGGTTTTTCTCGCTTTCTACCAGAGCGAATACGGGGCGCGGGAGAGGATTTCCCGCCGGAGCGCACTTCTGACGTTGCGTCGGGTGCGGTCGCTGCGCCGCCGCCTGGCGGCGTTCACCGCCGTGGTGCGCTGAGGTTGAGGTTCCTCCGGGGGGATTCCGCGCTTCCGCCCGGTTCGGCTGCCGTTGATTCGCCGCATTTCTCCGGGGAATTCGGTCGTGCATTCCGTTTTTTTCGCCTCTTCGACGGTTTTTGCCATACGTCACACCTCTCTCACGCTCTGCTAAGCGCGGTCAGCGCCGCGAGCGCATGTCTCCACGGCTTGGCCCGCG
>CAZPWP010000255.1:0-3999 GCA_964590295.1 uncultured Victivallis sp. | reverse complement strand
CCATGTGCTATTATAAACCAGAGCAAAGCAATGCTCATTGACAAGACATCCATTCCTTCACAAAATTTGGGACAATAACAAAAAATATGTAAACAGTCCTCGATGGAACGTTTTTTTGAAGGGGACTGTTCTTCCTGCATGTAAAATTCCTGCGTAAAACCGTGGGGGGGCTGGAACTCTCTCCCGGAATCGGCTCCACGGGAATCGCGACGTGCGGATTACGGCCGGACCGGGAGAGACGAAGTGCGCGGCGGCGTCGCCGGACCGGCCCGGACCGGAAGTGAATCTGCGAGAATGTCGGCAGGTGTTGGAATTTCAGCGGAAGCCATTCGCCGGACGGCGGATATGGACTCCGCCTGCGACGGAGGAGCGATAACGGCGGCACATCGAGCCGGATTCGGCGGGAGCGGCGGACGTGGTTTCCATTTGACCGTCGAAATCGTGCGGCAGGCGCGATGGAGAGCCTGAACGTCCTGCTCCCCGGCGGAATCGAGAGTCCACGCAGTGAGGGAGCCAGGGAAATCGGCAGGGAGCCGCGCGGCGTCCATGCCGCCGATGGCGCCCGGCAGGGCGAAGAGGGCGAACATCAGCAGAAGGCAGAACAGCGCCGCCCTCTTCCGGCTGCTTCGTCGGTCGTTCTCTTCGGAAACGGATTCGCTCAAGCGGGAATCTCCTGTCTGGTTTCAACTGTATTCAAGATAATATACAGGCGATCGGCGGCGATGCCAAATTATTCTCCTGAAAAAAATTTTTTTCTCCGGCCGGCAGGGTTGAAAAAGAGGTGACACGGTATTAGAGTATCCTGCGGCGGAGAGATGAACCGGATATCGGCGGCGCCTCCGGGGCGGGCGGAAAGGATTGAGGATGGATAGCGATGAAACTGTTATATGAATTGGACCAGCTGCTTTTTTTTCCGCGGGGAGGAATTTCGGTTTACTCCTGTATGTTGCTGCAGGAGATGATGCGTCTGGGGATCGATTTTCAACTGGCACACGCGAGCGTGAAATCGCTCCGGAATTTTCCGGGCCTGGTGCCTTTCGACGCATCCCGGCGCAAGGTTCTGCCGGTTCCGGGAAGGCTTTTGGAATACACTCCGTTCGACCGGTGGGCAGAGAAGTGTTTTTTACGCGGATGCAGCATATACCACTCGCTCTCCGGATTGCTGCCTCCCTGGTATTCCGGAAAAATTCCGGCAATCCTCACCATTCACGATATGGGGCCGTTTCGCGACCGCGAAGAGAATCAGACCGATGCCCCGGCCCGGTGGTATTGTGAACAGATGAAGCGGGCCGTGCAGCGGGCAGCCTGTATCATCACGGTCAGCGAGTTCACCAGATGGGAACTGTGTGAGATTCTCTCCGTGGAGAGCGATAAAGTACAGGCGATTCCCAACGCGTCACAGTATGCGCCGGCGGCTTTGAGCGAAGAACATCCGCTGCCGCCGGAAGTGACCGGATGTCGGTATTTCCTGGCGGTCAGCGTCCTCTCTCCCCGCAAAAATTATGAAACACTTCTGGAGGCCTGGCGGCGGTTTCGGCAAGGCACCGCAGATTGCCGCCTGGTCATTGTCGGCCGTCCCGGCTGGCATTGTGATGCACTTCTTCGGCAGCTGAAAAATACGCCCGGAGTCATTCATTATGAATCTCTCCCCCCGGAAACGCTTCTGACATTGTACCGGAATACGGTCGGTTATTTCAATCTCTCTCTCTATGAGGGGTTTGGAATTCCGCTTCTGGAGGCGATGCACTGCGGCGCACCCTGTTGCTACGCGCGCGGAAGCGCCATGGACGAACTCTGTTCCGATTCCGGTATCGGAGTTTCCGCCCGTGATCTCGATGCGGTGATCGATGTAATGAAGTCATTTTACTCCGATGACGCACTGTGTTCGAGATTGAAGGAAAAAGCGATTGTCAGAGCCTCACAGTACACTTGGGAAAAGACCGCGAAACAGCACCTCGCGGTTTATCGGCGGATTGCCGATGCCGGCTGATGAACCGGTGGGTTTTTCTGGATTATCCGACAGAACTTGCAGAAGGGAAGGCCGATCCCGCGAACTTTCACTCACAGGCTTCTGAACGGGAACGCTCCGGAACGTGACACTCTGATTCCGCACGCTGTTGTTCCCGGGCAAAAAAGGCCCCCAGCGTACCGGAAATATGAGACCGGATGCGCCGGAGGCCGCAGGAAGGGACGATTTCAATTCCGCCGGCCGGTGTGCACGTGGCGGTGGTACTCCTGCAGGCTGCACACTTCGAAGCGGCCGAACTCCAGCTTGTCAGTCAAGCCTTCTAGCGCCGCCGTCAGCCCGGAGAGCGTCGTCGTCACCGGAATCCCGGCGCTGACCGCCAAGGAACGCATTCGGATCTCATCCACCATCGCTTCGGTGCCGTTCTCCGCCGTGTTGACGATCCACTGCACCTGCTTTTCGTGGAGCAGGTCGAGCAGGTTGGGCCGCCCGCGCGAGATGCGGTAGATCGCCTGCGTCTTGATTCCGGCGTCCCACAGCAGCGTGGAGGGTCCGCGCGTGGCGTAGATGCCGAACCCCAGCTTGACCAGCTGCCGCGCCAGCTCCACCACCTTTGGCTTGTCCTCGTCGCGCACCGAGAGGAAGACGTTGCCCCCTGTCGGCAGGCGGCTGCCCGCGGCCACCTGGCTCTTCAGGTAGGCCAGCCCCCGGTCCGGATCGATGCTCATCACTTCGCCGGTCGATTTCATCTCCGGGCTGAGCATGATGTCCACTCCCGGGAATTTGACGAAGGGGAAGACCGCCTCCTTCACCGCCGTGTAGGGCAGCTTCACCTCGCGGGTGAAGCCGAGGGACTCCAGCGTTTCGCCCGCCATGCAGCGCGCGGCCAGTCCGGCGAGCGGGACGCCGATCGCCTTGCTGACGAAGGGAACCGTCCGCGAGGCGCGCGGATTCACTTCGATGATGTAGATTTCGCCGTCCTTCACCGCAAGCTGCATGTTCATGAGGCCGCAGACGTGCAGCTCTCTGGCGAAGGCGTGGGCGTAGTTGCGCACCTTTTCCTGCAGTTCCGGCGCCAGCGTCATCGGCGGAATCACGCTCGCCGAGTCGCCCGAATGGATTCCCGCCGGTTCGACGTGCTCCATGATCGCGCCGATTACCGAGGTGCGGCCGTTGCTGATACAGTCGACATCCAGTTCGACCGCGTCTTCGAGAAAGCGGTCGATTAGAATCGGCCTGCCTTCCGCCGCGGCTGCCGCCGCTTCGACATATTTGCGCAGATAGGCCTCCTTGTAGACGATCACCATCCCTCGCCCGCCGAGTACGAAGGAGGGACGGACCAGCAGCGGATAGCCGATCTTCTCCGCGATCGCCACCGCCTCCTCCACCGAATGGGCGATGCCGCTCGGCGGCTGGCGAATGCCGATCTTCTCGGAGAGGCGGCGGAAGAAGTCGCGGTCCTCGGCGGCGTCGATGTCGTCGGGACTGGTGCCGATGACGTTCGCCCCCGCCGCGCGAAGCTGCTGGGCGAGGTTGAGCGGCGTCTGGCCGCCGAACTGGACGATTACGCCGGAACACTCCTCCCGCTCGTAGATGTTCATCACATCCTCCAGCGTCAGCGGCTCGAAGTAGAGCTTGTCGCTGGTGTCGTAGTCGGTGGAGACCGTCTCCGGATTGCTGTTGACCATGACCACCTCCCAGCCCGCCTGGCGCAGGGCGAAGCTGGCGTGGACGCAGCAGTAGTCGAATTCGATTCCCTGGCCGATCCGGTTGGGGCCGCCGCCGAGGATCATGATCGTCTTCTTTCCCTCATGGCTGCGCACCGGTTCCCCGGCGTCGCCCCAGGTGGAGTAGTAGTAGGGGGTCTTCGCCTCGAACTCTCCGGCGCAGGTGTCGACCGTGCCGAAGATCGCTTCCAGACCGATAGTCCGGCGGGCGGCGCGCACCTCCGTTTCGGTCGAGCCGAGCAGGAAGGCGATCTGGCGGTCGGAATAGCCGAACTCTTTCGCCTGCCGGAAGAGCGGCGGATCCTC
>CAZPWP010000254.1:0-4002 GCA_964590295.1 uncultured Victivallis sp. | reverse complement strand
TCGCGGCGTTTTTCTCAAAATACGTTCATTTCCGGCAAGAACCGTCGAAGAACCATAAAAATATCCGCTTGAATTCCGAATTTTTCATGATATGGTACCGGGAAACGTTTTTGAGGAGGGGAATCATCATGTTGAAAGTGTACGCATGGAACGTCTGTCCTCATTGTCGCCGCGCCGTCGAATGGCTCGAGGCGCATCACATCCCTTTTGCGTACCTCGAGATCGAGGAGCAGCCGCCGGAGGTCATCCGGAAGGTGGTCGAGGTGAACGGCGGCGACGACTGGGTGGTGCCGACGCTCGAATACGACGGCAGATGGCGGCCGGGGAAGGGGTTCAACGCCGCGGAGTTCGAAGCCGATCTCCGGGCGTGGGGACTCGTTCCCTGACGGATCCTGAAAAAATGTGCGGCGTCCGCCGGAAACTTCCCGGCGGACGCCGTATGTTGCCGGCGGTGTTTCAGAGGAAACGTTCGGCGGGTTTGAAGCCGCTCTGCCGGAACGCCTTTTCCATGATGTCGGTCACCGCGATGCCGTTCTCGATGGAGATCGGGTAGGGCACGCCGATGACGATGGCGTCGTAGACGTGCTTCCAGATCTCCGACATCGGGATGGGCGGAATTTCGACGAACTGCTCGATGAAGGTGAGCGTCTCGTCGAAGTTGCCGTACTGCATCGGCGGATTTTCCGGATGCGGCTTGAGCGGCTTGAATTCGATTTCCGGGTCGACGTACCGCATTTTGATTCTGCCGTCGACCGGATAGATCAGCGTACCGCGCGATCCCTGGATTTCCAGTTCGCGCCCGGGGAGCGTGTGCGCGCCGGAGATTTCGAGATCGGCGACCCGCCCGTTCGCCGCCTTGAGCAGCAGTTTGATGTGATCGTCGCCGTCGCCGATGCTGATGATCGAGCGGATGTTCGCCCAGAGATCGACCACCGGGGAATCCAGATACTGCAACGCCTGATCGATGATGTGCGGCCCCCAGTTGGTGAGGAGGCCGCCGCCGAATTCGGTCATGGTCATCCAGTCGTTGCGGCGGCAGCAGCCGACGCTGCGGTAGAGTTTGACGGTGTTGATTTCGCCGAGCACGCCGGTGGCGATCAGCTTCATCGCCTTCTGGAACGGGGCTTCGTACCGGCGGTTGTGCCGGAGAAAGATCTTCCCCGGATGGGTTTTATCCGCCTCGGCCAGCATCGCCATCTCCCGGTTGTTCAGCGCGCAGGGTTTGTCGATGTTGACGTATTTGCCCGCCTCCAGCGCCTGAAGCGCCATCGGGACGTGCTCCGGATGGCGGGTGGCGATTGAAACGAGCTCCACCCTGTCGTCCTTGAGCATTTCGCCGTAATCGGTGTAGAGTTTGGCGCCATGGAAGCGGTCCGGCAGATTCTCAAGCCGCTCCTTCGCATGATCGCACGCGGCGGCGATGGCGAAACGGTCGGGATATTCGGCAATTTCCGAAGAGTGCATGCCGATTCCGGCGCGGCCGAGCCCGACGATGCCGACTTTGATGATTCTGGACATGGGAATGGATTCCTTTCCTTGGTTGAATTTCAAAAAATACGCGACAAAGGTTTTTTTCTGCTCCTGTCACCGATCCATGGTGTCTTACTGTCCGGCGTGAAGCGCGCTGGTGTCGAGCGCCGCGAGCGGATTCGGCGTGCGGATCGGTTCCGACGGTTCGGGACAGGGGGTGACCCGCGGCGGCAGAATCGCCGCCGGGGCGACGAAGCGGATCGCGTTGGCGATCACCCGTTGAATGTTGACGTCGTGATAGATCGCATAGGTTTCGTGTCCCGGCGAGAAGTAGAAGATCTTGCCCGCGTCGCGCTGGAAGAGCATGCCGCTGCGGAAGACGTCGCCGCCTTCGAACCAGGACAGGAAGATGATCTTCCCGTCGTCCGGCAGGTCGAACCGTTCGCCGTACATCTCGCTGTGCGGCAGTACGAAGGTCTCCGGAACCCCTTCGACGATCGGGTGGCCGGTCGCCACGACGCGGAGGCGCTCCTTCTCCCCGACCTCGCGCCAGCGCAGCCGGCAGCCGGTCCCCATCATCCGGCGGAAAATTTTCGAATAGTGGCCGGAGTGAAGCACGATCAGCCCCATGCCGGAGAGGATGCGGAGCCGGATCTTTTCGACCAGTTCCTCGTCGACCCGGTCATGGGCGCAATGGCCCCACCAGAGCAGGACCTCGGTCCGGTTGAGCCGTTCGTCGGGGAGCCCCTGTGCGGGCTCGTCGAGAGTGCCGGTGCGGATTTCGAGATCGTCCGCGGCGAGAGCTTTCGCCAGAAACGCATGGATGCCTTCCGGATAGAGGGTGCGGATATGGTCGCCGACCGGACTCTCCTCCCGCTCGTGAACGAATTCGTTCCAGATGGTGACTTGAATTTTTTTCATACCATATTACCTGCTGAAATTCTCTTTCAGGAATCGGATGCTCGAAGCGAAGGAGCCGAAGGGATCACTGGTGTCGCCGTCGTGTTCAACCACCCGGCAGGTGACGCCGGCCCGGTCGGCGGCGGCGAGGATCCGCTTCCAGTCGAGGTTGCCTTCGCCGACCGGCATCATGACCGAGCCGTTGCAGTCGCAGAAGGGCTTCATTCCGTAGTCCTTGAGGTGAAGAACCTGCTGGCGTCCGGCGAGTGTTTCGATCCACCGGACCGGGTCGGCTCCGCCTTTCTGAACCCAGTAGGTGTCGAGTTCGGCATCGAGTTCCGGCGCTTCGGCGTAGAGGATTTCCAGCATCGTGCGGCCGTTGAACCGTTCGAATTCGACGGAGTGGTTGTGATAGGCCAGCGTGACTCCCGCCGCGCGGAACCGTCTCGCCGCTTCGTTGAGTTCGCGGGCGAGTTCGATCACTTCGCCTTCGCCGGTCGGACGCCGGTGCGGGAAGGGGTAGGCGGTGTGGCGGCAGCCGAGTTCGAGAAGCCGTTCCGCCTCCTTTTCCGGTTCATCGATGATGGTCTGAGCGGCGGAATGGCTGGTCGGCGCCGTCAGCCCCTCGTCGCGGAGCATCGCGGCGAGGTCGGCGGTCGGCATCGGCGCGATCGAGCCGGAGAGCTGAATCGCGTCATACCCCATCTGTTTCAGCCGGCGGAAGGTGTCGCGCACTCCTGCCGGGGTTTTGATGTAGTTGCGGAAACTGAACATCTGGGCGGCAATGGTGATTTTCTGCATGATGAACTTTCCTCCTTGTTTCAACCGACGACGACCGGTTCGATATGGAACCATTCGCAGAACTGGAGCAGTTCCTGCCTGACGTCGGCATGGATGACCGCGTAATGGTGTTCGAACCCTTTTTTCATGATGACGTCGATCAGCTCCGGCACGGCGCCGTCGAAATGAATGGTGAGCGGATTCCCGCGCAGAAAGGGTTCGGTGTCGATCGCGGTGCCGGGGGCGATCAGCATGCGCATCTTTCCGTCGGCGTCGGTGTCGAATTTGGCGACGGTGACGCGGCCGGCCTTGAGCGCGAAGTCGTTGGTGACCCCCTTCCTGTCGCCGCCGTCGACGCGCATGTGCAGCCGCAGTTCGGTTTCGTCGAAGCTGCGGCAGAGCCCCTTCGGCGCGGCGCCGCAATGCCAGATGACGCCGGTGTTCTTCTCCGTATCGTACTGGATCAGGTCGACGAAGAAGGGAATGCCGCCGCCGGCGAGCGCCTGAAGCAGCTTCATGGTGACGGCGCCGGTGACGTCGCCCTCGCAGCTGGTGGCGAATCCGGTGTCGGAGAGCATGCCGAGCACGGCGCAGGGCGCGATGCCGAAGAGGTCGGAGAACTCCGGCCAGCAGCGGACCGCGTAGGTGCTGAGCTGATATTTTTCCGCCGTCCTGCGGAAGGAGCCGTACATTTTCGCGGCGAGTTCGAGGTCGGCCGCGGAGACCGCGTTGACTTTGGCGGCGCTCTCTTTGACCACCTTGCGCGCGGCGGCAAGTTCCGCCTCGGTGAGGGTGTCGGCGGTCTTGACGATTTCGAGCAGGTCGAGCACTTCGACGGCGACGCCGAATTCG
>CAZPWP010000253.1:0-4013 GCA_964590295.1 uncultured Victivallis sp. | reverse complement strand
CTTGTTTCGCTTCGGCAGTCTGCCCGTCTCCCCCTGCTCCCCCTCGCCATGGGGCTGGCTGGGCGCTTACTTTCATCGCGGCGTTTTTCTCAAAATACGTTCACTTCTGTCAAGAACCGTCGAAGAACCGAAAAATTGACGTTTTTTCCGGATCAGAGCCGGATGATATCGTCGTACTTCAGTTTTCCGCCGAAGAGATCCAGTGCGGATCCGACTGTGTAGTGGACCTTTCCGGCGCCGAGCGCGTCGATGACGGCGATTTCATCGAGGGTGGAAATTCCACCGGCGTAGACGCAGTTGATCGGGGAGGATTGAGCTAGCAGGGCGATCAGTTCGCGGTCGATGCCGGACTGTTTGCCTTCGACATCGACGGCATGGACCAGAAATTCGGTGCAGTAGTCCGCGAGAAGGTGGAGCGTATCGGTTTCCACCCGAAGCGAGGTGAACTTCTGCCAGCGGTCGGTGACGATGTAGAAGGCGCCATCGGGTCCGCGGCGACAGCTTAAATCCAGCGTCAGATGGTCACGGCCAGTGATATGGAAGAGTTTTTTCAGAAGGTCCATGTGGAGGAGGCCATCCCGGAAGATGTAGCTGGTGACGATCACCTGTGCCGCACCGGCGTCGAGCCACATGGCGGCGTTGTCGGCGGTGATGTCGCCGCCGATCTGCAGTCCGCCGGGCCATGCGGCCAGCGCCTCTTTCGCCGCATCGTCATTGCCGGGACCGAGTTTGATGACGTGTCCGCCGCGGAGGTTGTCTTTCCGGTATAGTCCGGCGAACCAGGCCGGTCCCCGGTCGGCGACGAAGTTGGTTTTCAGTTCCTCTCCGGAGTCGGTAAGGGTGCTGCCGACGATCTGTTTGACCTTGCCGTCGTGCAGGTCGATGCACGGGCGGAACTGTGCTTTTTTTCTGCCGGAATTCATAGATGTTTTTTCCCCTCTCTCATTGTTTTAGCTGCGACTTTCCCCGCCTCTTCCGCTTCTTCCTTTCACAAATTTCCCCGCCGGACAGAGTGATCAATGGATCGCGCTTCGACGAGAACGGGCCCGTCCAGCTCGTCTGAGTCGAAGCGCGAGCTGTTGGTAACTCTGCTGCCTTCTCCATTCCGCTCGCGGAAGCGGGAGTTTGTCGTCACAGCCGCGGCCAGCGCCACGTTTTGAGGAACCGTTCGGTTTCCGAAAAGGGACGGCTGCCGAAGAATCCCCGGTGGGCCGAAAGCGGCGATGGATGCACGTTGGCGATCACATGATGTTTCGTCTCGTCGATCAGGGGGCGCTTGCCGATGGCGTAGTTTCCCCAGAGGATGAAGACGAGGCCGGAACGCTCCTCGCTCAGCGCGGCGATCACCGAATCGGTAAATTTCTCCCAGTGGAGCTTGCGGTGGCTGCCCGCCGCGTGCGCCCGGACGGTCAGGACGCTGTTGAGCAGCAGCACTCCCTCCTTCGCCCAGGCGTGGAGCGAACCGGAATCCGGAACAGCCGTACCGAGATCGTCGGAGAACTCCTTGAAGATATTCCGCAGACTCGGGGGAAACTTCACCCCTTCCGGCACCGAAAAGGCGAGTCCTTCGGCCTGTCCCTCCTCGTGATAGGGGTCCTGACCGATCAGCACCACGCGGACCGCTTCCGGCGGAGTGAGCGCGAAGGCGTGAAACACCTTCCCTTCCGGAGGAAAGATAACACCTGATCGGCGTTCCTCCTCCAGCTGCCCGAAGATCCGGTCGAGATGGTTCTGGTCGATGCGTTCACCGAGAAACGAATGCCACGCTTCCGGGATCCGGTCGGCGGTCACAGATTGAGCATCCCGCCGGCGAGGATAATCCGGATATCCTCGTCGGAAAGTTTGTGACGGAAACGGAGTTCGCGGATTGTTCCGTCCGCCTTGACCTGCGTTCCTTTGATCTCGCCGCCGGCGGTGAGCTGTTCGCGGATGCCGTCGAACTTCAGTGAATCGTTTTCGGTGATTTCATCGTAATCGGCCGGATCAGCGAAGAGGAGCGGCAGAATGCCGAAGTTGACCAGATTGGCGGTGTGAATCCGCTCGATGGCCAGCGCGGCCACCACTTTGACGCCGAGGTACATCGGGCAGATGGCGGCATGTTCGCGGCTGGAACCCTGCCCGTAGCTGTCGCGGCCGATGATGATGCCCGCTTTCCCCATGTCGCGGACGGCGGCGGCCCGTTCGGCGAAGGTGGGTTTGTCCGGTTCGCTGAAGCATTCGAACACCACTTTGGAGTAGGCCGGGATATTGCTCCGCAGCTTGAGGTGGACACCCGCCGGCATGATGTGGTCGGTGGTTATCTTGTCACCGACCTTGATGACCACCACGCCGTCGAGGTTCTCCGGGAACGGCGTGTTCATCGGCGGTTCGCCGATCGTGCGCTTGCGGATGATCTCGCCTTCTCCTGTCGGCAGCTGGATCATGTTGTCGTTGATGAGGAATTTTTCCGGCTCGGCCACATCAGGGTAGTCGATGCCGAGTTCGCGCGGATCGGTGAAGGCGCCGGAGAGCGCGATCGCGACCGCGCTCTCCGGGCTGACCAGGTAGGCCTGATCGCCTTTGGTGCCGGTCCGACCGGCAAAGTTGCGGTTGAAGGTGCGCACGCTCACGGTGCCGTCCGCCGGGCTCTGTCCCTGGCCGATGCAGGGGCCGCAGCCGGTTTCGAGGATGCGGGCGCCGGCGCCGATGATGTCGGCGAGCATGCCGTTGCGCGAGAGCATCTCCAGCACCTGGCGGCTGCCGGGGGCGATGGCGAAGGTGAGATTCGGATTGATCCGGCGGTTCTTGAGCACCATCGCCACCATCGCGAGATCGCGGTAGCTCGAATTGGTGCAGGAGCCAATAATCACCTGCCCGACCTTGATTCCGGCGAGTTCGGAGATCGGCTTGACGTTATCTGGACTGGAGGGACAGGCCGCCAGCGGAACCACTTTCGCCAGATCTATTTCGATCAGCTGGTCATATTCGGCGTCCGCGTCTGCCGCGAGCGGAGTGAACGCGTCGCCGCGCCCCTGCGCTTCGAGAAAACGCTTCGTCGATTCGTCGGAGGGGAAGATGCTGGTGGTGACGCCGAGTTCGGCACCCATGTTGGTGATGGTCGCGCGCTGCGGCACCGAGTGGGTGACCACGCCGCGGCCGACGTACTCCACGGCGGAACCGACATTGCCTTTGGTGGTCAGGATCGAAAGCATGGTCAGAATCACATCCTTCGCCGCGCTCCACGGAGCGAGGCGGTTGGTCAGCTTGACGCCGATCACCTTCGGGTAGGGGATGCGGAAGGGTTTGCCCGCCATCGCGAGCGCGACGTCGAGACCGCCGGCGCCGATGGCCATCATGCCGATGCCGCCGCCGGTGGGGGTGTGAGAGTCCGAACCGATCAGCGTCCTGCCCGGCACGCCGAACCGCTCGAGGTGAAGCTGGTGGCAGATGCCGTTGCCGGGCGGAGAGAAGCGGACGCCTTTGGCGTTGGCGACGCTCTGCAGATAGAGGTGGTCGTTCCGGTTTTCCGGCCCGTTCTGCATCATGTTGTGGTCGACGTAGGAGACGGAGAGTTCGGTCTTGACCGCCGGAACCTTCATCGCTTCGAGTTCGAGGTAGGCCATCGTACCGGTGGCGTCCTGCGTCAGGGTCTGGTCGATCCGGATCGCCACCGGACTGCCGGTTTTGCGTTCGCCGCTCACGTAATGCGCTTCGATAATCTTCTGAACAACGGTTCCTCTGGCCATGGTCCGGTTCCTTCGTAATATGATGATGAATCAAAAAATACATTCCTTCCTTTAAAATATAGTTGAAACTATCGATTCGTCAAGTTTTCCGCCGGGTTTGCCCGGGATTTTTCGAAAATTCTTTCGAACGGCTGGCAAAATGCCGATTTTTGTGGTATCATAAGAGGGAATGGAATGCAGAAGGAGGTGGGTATGATAAATAACTGACGTTCGCGGAATCAGCTTTCTGCGTGTAATTTATGGCGATCACCTACACGTTTGGAAGCGGACAGGTTGCAGACAGAATGT
>CAZPWP010000252.1:0-4025 GCA_964590295.1 uncultured Victivallis sp. | reverse complement strand
CCGGTCTCTTCTGCGAGTTTGACCCGGCGATGGAATGCGATATTTGCATGACAGGTATCCGCCCAGCCAGCCCCATGGCGAGGGGGAGCAGGGGGTTGGCTGGGCGGATACCGGAAAACAGGCCCTTTTTCAAGTGCCGTCTCTCAAAATGTGCGCAATTTTCCGGACGTTATCGGTTGTTTTCGATCGGGACAGCCGGCAGACCGCGGAGAAACAGATGCTGATGCTGAATCGCATTCATCCGTTCAGCGTCCCGATGCATTCGTCACACTGTTTCTGAGGCCGCGCTGAACCACCTCCACGCTTCAAGCTCAGGGGATCGAAACAGAATGCAACCGGGAGAACGGGGAAGCTCCGCCCCTGTCGCCCGCAACAAGACAAAATTCCGGGTTTTTCCGGTGCGGAACTTGAATTCGGCGAAATCGGATGTATTTTAATGGTTCCGTAATTTGGACAATTCTGTTTTACGATAAGCGAAAAGGAAAAGAGAGATGAAAAGAACATTCCAGCCATCCAGCCGTCGCCGCAAGCGCCGCATCGGTTTCTTTGCCCGCATGGCCACCCGTGCCGGCCGCCTGGTCCTGAAGCGCCGCCGTCAGAAAGGCCGCGCCCGGCTGACCGCATAACGTTCCTGGTTGCGATTGAACAGCCCGGTCCGGCAGTTCGCCGGATCTCCCGTTGGACTTCATTTTGAAAAAGACGTTGCGAAAACCGGATAAACTGCGGTTCAAATCGGAATTTGAACGGGTCCGGTCCGACGGGACCAAACTGGTGGGGCCGAGCATGCTTCTGGTCTATGCGCCGGCTCCCGACCAATCCCTTCGATGCGGAGTCATATGCGGCAGAAAATACAGTTTGCTCGCGGGGAAGCGCAACCGAGCGAGACGTCTGTTATGGGAGAGTTTCCGGCTCCTCCGCCAAACACTCCCTCCTGTATGGATGGTTCTGATTCCCCGCAACCGGATGAAATACCGGAAGCGGCCGGAGGTGACCGAAGAACTGACGGAACTGCTGGTCAAAGCGAAGCTGATTCCGCCCGGAGCGGCATTGCCGCCCGAATGCTGATTACAATCATTAAAGTGTATCAATGGACAATTGCCCCGCTGCTGCCCAACTGCTGCCGCTTTGAGCCGACCTGTTCCCACTACGCGGTCGAAGCGCTGCAGATCCACGGCTTCTGGCGGGGGACGGGGCTGACGATCTGGCGCCTGATGCGCTGTCAGCCGTTCTGCCGGGGAGGATTGGATCCAGTTCCTCCCCGCCGATGCGATTGCCCCGGCGCCCGCCGCGGGAACCGATGATTCCCATTCCCAATCCCCGGGCGCCCGTGCGGCAGAGTTTAGGAAGAGACGGGATTCTCTTCAAGAAACAGTAAGGATTTGACGTGAAATTCGATAAAGAGACGGCGATCGCAATCGCGATCTGCGTGGTGGTCCTCTTCGGCTGGGACCCCTTCTGCCGCTATATGGCCGGGACAAAAAGTCCGGTTCCGGCCCCTGCCGGCCTGGTGACACAAACGGCTCCGGCCGCGGCGCAGGCTCCGGCTGCCGCTCCTGCGGCAAAACCGATCGAACCGGTACAGGCGGCCCGTCCCCTGCCCCCGGTCGAACTGAAAAATGATGACATGGTGCTGCGGATCACGCCGCTCGACGGCTCGGTCAGCGCCATCACCATGCAGCGCTATCTCAACGCGAAACGGACCGATCCGGTCGTGCTCGATCAGACACTCGGGCAGCACACCGGCGCGCTTTCGCTCTTCGAACCCGGTGCACAGTGGATCGTGACCGGCATTCTCTCCAGCCGTCTCGAGAGCGACAGCTACACCCTGGAACGCCGGATTCACACCGCTTCGGGGGCCTCTTTCGATCTGCTTCAAAAGTGGCAGATCGCCGCTTCCGGCTACGAAACCGACATCTCGGTGACGGTGAAGAACTCCGGCGGTGCGCCGCTCGCATTCAACAATCTGGTGTTCAACGGCGGCGATCTCGCACCGTGGGCGGTGATTTCAGGGGACAAGGTCCGGGTAGCCTCACACCGGATGGACTACCTGACCCCTGCCGGAAAGTTCTTCGACCTCAAGGCCGGCTGGGATGACGAGGATTTCTTCCAGACCCCCGCGCCGGTGGTCTCCTGGTCGGGAATCGGCAACAAATATTTCGCAGTGCTGCTGACCGCTGTCGATCCCTACACGCTGTATCAGGCACGCACCTACCGGGTCAACGCCAAAGGGAAGGATGAGATCATGACCGTCGGCGCCCGGCTCGCGCCGTTCCTGCTCGGCGCCGGGGAGTCGAAGGAGTTCCGGTTCCGCTACTATTCCGGGCCGAAGGTGATCGCGCAGCTGGATGCGTTCGACCGGAGCACCGGGCGGGTGATGCATCTCGCCTGGGGGCCGCTGGACTATCTCGCCCGGTTGCTGCTGTGGATTCTGGTCAAACTGCACGGTCTCTGCGGTTCCTACGGAGTGAGCATCATCATTCTGACGCTGCTGGTACGGCTGCTCTTCTACCCGGTCACTGCCAAAGCCAACGCTTCGATGAAGAAAATGCAAGCGGTGCAGCCGAAGATTCAGGAGCTGCGCGAGAAATACAAGGACAATCCGCAACTGTTGAACACCAAGATGATGGAGCTCTACCGCACCGAGAAAATCAATCCGTTCGGCGGATGCCTGCCGATTCTGCTGCAGATCCCGGTATTCTTCGCGCTGTACGCGACGCTGGATGGAGCGGTGGAACTGCGGCAGGTGCCCTTCCTCTGGTCGCACGACCTGGCGTCGGCGGACACGGTGGCGCGGATTCCGCTCTTTCTCTTCGACTGGACTCTGCCGATCAATCCGCTGGTGATTGCGATGACGCTTCTGATGGTGATCCAGCAGCATATGACCCCGATGTCGATGGATCCGATGCAGAAGAAGATGATGATGGCGATGCCGGTGGTCATGCTGATTTTCCTGTACGACCTTCCGTCGGGGCTCACGCTCTACTGGACGGTCAGTAATATATTCAGTATCATTCAGCTGCGTCTGCAACAGCGCAGCGGAAACGTGCAGTGTGCGGCGCCGGTCAAAGACGCCAGGTAAAACCGGGCCGCGCCAACCGGAAATAACTTAAGAAAAGGGAAGTATCAATGTCAGACAACGAAAAGCTCCAGGAGCAGAAAAAAAAGATCGTCAAGACGCTGGCCACCATGTTCGACTATCTCGGGCTCAATGCTTCGCTCCGCATTGAGGAGAAAGGAAGCCGTCTTGCGGTAAAAATTACCTCTGACGATGCCGGGCGGATCATCGGCCGCAAGGGGCAGGCGCTGGAAAGCCTGCAACTGTTGCTCAACCGAATCATGTTCAAGGACAGCGAGGATTGCCCGCACATTCTGCTGGATATCGACGGCTATGCCAAAGGTGAACGGGAAGCGCGGGCTCCCCGGGAGAACGAGGGGGAGGAGAACGGAGAGGAACCGCGCCGCGCGCCGCGTGAGCGTCGGGAGCGCCGTCGTTACAGTGCTGGACCGGAACGCACGTCAACCGCGCAGCTGGAGCAGCAGGCACTGGATGCGGCCAAAGAGGTGAAGCGCTGGGGGGATCCTGTGAAGCTGCCGGAGATGAATGCGCACGATCGTCGGATTATCCATGTGACGCTTCAGAACGATCCGGAGATCACGACGGAGTCCGAAGGGGAAGGCGCCCTCAAAAAAGTTGTGATTTCTCTGAAAAGCGCGACGAATTAAGTTTGCTTTTCCGGCGTTGGCGGTATATATTATAATCCATCAGCGCCGGAACGGCACTGACAAACTTGATCTGTCGGGGTGTGGCTCAGTCTGGCTAGAGCGCTGCGTTCGGGACGCAGAGGCCGGAGGTTCAAATCCTCTCACCCCGACCATTTTTTTGCACAATTCCCCTCAAAATTCAACTCTTGAGGGGCTATTTTTAATATTCTTTGTATGTAACCTTGTATGTAATCAGCAGAACAAATTTGGCCTCTTCGACGGTCTTTGCCATACGTCACACCTCTTTCACGCTCGAAATTTCG
>CAZPWP010000251.1:758-4031 GCA_964590295.1 uncultured Victivallis sp. | reverse complement strand
ATCGACGACCCCGTCGCCGCAGTGGCGACGCTTGAAAAATGGCTTGAAAAGCAGAAGAAAGCGCCCGCATTCCAGTACTACAGCAGCGTGGTCCGGGAATATAAGCAGAACCGGCCGAAGGAGGCGGAGGTGGAGAAGCTCTACCGGGCGGCTCGTCCGGAGCCTTTCGTCATCGAAATCACCCGCTGAACCGTGGCGGTATTTATCTGCTTTCCAGCAGGACCACGCAGGTGGCGGAGATTCCCTCCTCGCGCCCTTCGAATCCACGCCCTTCGGTGGTGGTCGCTTTGACTGAGATCCGGTCGAGCGGCAGGTCGAGCACGGCGGCGAGGTTGCGGCGCATTTCGAGGCGACGGGGCATCAGTTTCGGCTTCTGCGCGACGATGGTGAGGTCGCAGTTGACGATTTGCCAGTTGCGAACTTCGGGGCGCTCCATCAGACGGGCTAGCAGTTTGAGGCTGTCGGCGTTGCAGTAGGCCGGATCATTTTCCGGGAAGAACTGTCCGATATCACCGAGTGCGAGCGCGCCTGCGATCGCATCCATCAGGGCGTGAACGGCGACGTCGGCGTCGCTGTGTCCGAGAAGTCCGGTCGGGTGCGGGAAGTGCACGCCGCAGAGGATCAGTTCCCGGCCCGGAACCAGCCGGTGAACATCATATCCGTGTCCGATTCGAATCATTAGTCTCTCTTTCTCCAGCGGGTGGATGCCAGACGGATCAACGCGTCGGCATAGAAAAACATTGCGTAAAACGGGGCGGTTTCAAAGAACGCCCGGTCGAAACGGAAGAAGAAGAGAGTGCCGGTCGCCGCGAGCAGCGTCCCCTCGGCGAAGCTCAGGCCGCGGGAGAGGGGTGCGCCCTGTTTCTCCGCGAAGGCGCGGCGGAAGCCCGCGATGGCGGAGTTGAGCGCCCAGACACCCGCGCCCCAGCTCGCCAGGTAGTCGTCGCGCACCTGAAAGGCGGCGGTGACGGCGAGGATGAGCAGGAGGCCGGCCGTTGCCCAGTACCGCCGGACCCGGCGCGGATTCTCCCAACCGGCGGCGAAGAGTGCGGCGACGAAGAGGAGGATGATCCCCCAGAGCGCCCAGGAAAGCTGACGCGCCGCCGCGGCGGGCCACAGCAGGAGGAGCGTCCCGATGGCGAGCGAGGCGGCGATCAGGAACACCGCAACGGGCGGAGTGTTGCCGGAGAGCAGCCCGGCGGCGGTTTTCAGTAATTTTTTCACGTGGAATCCGTGTTTCGTCCGCAAATTCGGATTGTTTTTGTTTTAAAGATATAGTATATTTGAAAATTATCAAGTGTCGGAGGAATTTTTGCCATGAGTTTGATTCTGGGGATAGAGAGCAGCTGCGACGAGACCGCCGCGGCGGTGGTGCGCGACGGATGCGATGTCCTGTCGAGCAGCGTCGCCTCGCAGATCGCCCGGCATGCGTTTCATGGCGGCGTGGTGCCGGAACTCGCCGCGCGCGAGCATCTGGCCGCGCTCAATCCGGTGGTGGAGTCGGCGCTGCGCGAGGCGGGCGTCACGATGGCGCAGGTCGACGCGGTGGCGGTGACCCAGGGGCCGGGATTGATTCCGGCACTGCTGGTCGGGCTGAGTTTCGCGAAGGGGCTGGCGATGGGCAACGGCAAGCCGCTGATCGGGATCAACCACTTCATCGCGCACATCTACGGCGCGTTTCTCGATGGGGCGCACAGCGCGCTGGAGGACCCGGCGAGCTATCCGCTGCTGGCGCTGGTGGTCTCTGGCGGCCACACCTCGCTGATGCTGATCGAATCGGACGGGCGGGCATGTCAGCCCGGTTGCACCATCGACGACGCCGCGGGCGAGGCGCTGGACAAGGGCGCAAAGCTGCTCGGACTCGGTTATCCCGGCGGACCGGTGGTTCAAAAGACCGCAGAGGGAGGAGACGCGAAACGGTTCGAGTTCCCGCGGCCGCTTACCGGAGCGGCGGGCAAGCCGCTGGCGCCGGAGAACCTCTACAACTTCAGCTTCAGCGGCATCAAGACCGCGCTGCTCTACCATGTCCGCAATCACGCCGGTCCGGATGGGAAATTGCCGCCGGAGCTGCTGAAGGACACGGTCGCCTCCTACCAGGAGGCGGTGATCGATGTGCTGGCGCGCAAGACGCTGCTGGCGGCGAAGAATTTCAATGTGAAGACGATCGTGGCGGCGGGCGGAGTCGCCTGCAACTCACTGCTGCGCGAGCGGCTGACGCAGCTGACGCCGCCGGGCGTCCGGCTCCGGCTGGCGGAGCGGAAATACTGTACCGACAACGCTGCGATGGTGGGCGGGCTCGCCTGGCACTACTTCCGGCGGGGCGAATTCACCGCGCCGGACGCGGATTCCTACGCCCGGCTGCCTGCGATCACACAGGTACCTTTTCTGGGGAGTGAAGAATGGTCAAACTGATTGTATTCGATCTGGACGGCACGCTGATCGACTCCCGGCACGATCTGGCCGGAGCGGTCAACTACATGCGCGGCTCGATGGGGCTGGAACCGCTTTCGGCGGAACGGGTGGTTTCGTTCGTCGGCAACGGCGTCGTCAATCTGGTCCGGCGCTCGGTTGCGGATTCCGAGGTGGACTTCGACGAGGCGCTGCGGCGGATGAAACGGTACTACGCCGATCACCTGGTCGACACCACCAGCCTCTATCCCGGGGTTTCCGCCGGGTTGAAGGAGTTGAAGGAGTCCGGCATCACGCTCGCGGTGCTGTCGAACAAGCCGACGGCGGCTTCTCGGAAGATCCTCGAACAGCTCGGTGTGGCTCCTCTGTTTGCCGAGATCATCGGTGGGGATGCGAGCTTCCCGCTCAAACCCGAACCGGATGCGCTGCGCGCGCTCCAGGCGAAGTACGGATTCGATTTCGCCTCCTGCTGGATGTTCGGGGATCACTATACCGATCTGGAGGCGGCGCGCCGGGCCGGATTCCGGCGCGCGCTGGCGCGGTACGGTTTCGGCGACCCGCGCGAGGAGAAGTTCGACTTCGAGGTGGATTCGTTCGGTGAGTTCGTGATGGCGGTCAAAGGGTTTTGAAGAACACGGAGGAGAGGGGCGATGAACGGATTGAACTTTGTGGTGGATTCGGAGAGGTGTGTCCGCTGCGGCGCGTGCATCCGGGATTGTGCACCGGGAATTCTCGCTTCCGGGGAGGGGGGGATTCCGGTTCTGCTGCCGGAGACGGAGCAGCGCTGTACCCGCTGTCAGCACTGTTTGGCGGTCTGTCCAGTCGGGGCGGTTTCGATCTTTGGGCGCAATCCCGCCGACAGCG
>CAZPWP010000251.1:0-748 GCA_964590295.1 uncultured Victivallis sp. | reverse complement strand
AAGGGCTCCCCGCGCCGAAAATGCTGCTCAGCCTGATCCGTCTCCGCCGCTCCTGCCGCAGTTACCGGCGGGAGAATGTCGACGCGGAAACGCTTGGGAAACTCAAGACGATGCTCGCCTGGGTGCCGACCGGCGTAAACAATCACCGGCTGGATTTCGCCTTCGTCGACGACCTCGCGGTGATGGATGAGATTCGCGCCTCGGTGAATGCGTGGATCGTCGAACAGATGAAGAGTTCGCCGGAGACGCTGGGCGGCCTGCTGCGCTACCGCGAACAGGTGCTGGCGGGGAAGGATGTGATCTTTCGCGGTGCGCCGCACATGGTGGTGGTTTCCGCGCCGGAGGATTCGCCCTGTCCGGCCTACGATCCGACCATCGCGCTCAGCTATTTCGAACTCTACGCCAATTCGCTCGGGCTGGGCACCGTCTGGTGCGGACTGGCGGCGGCGATGTTTTCGCTTTTCCCCGAGCTCGCGGAACGGGTCGGCATTCCGGCCGGATACCGGCTCGGGTACGTGATGCTCTTCGGACCGGCGGCGGTTCGGTATCCGCGGGCGACCCAGCCGGAACCGGCGGCGGTTCGTTCGGTCCGCTAGGGGGGAGCTTCACATGACGCGGATCCGGCGGACGTTCCAGGTTTCCAATCCGGCGTTCCATGCGGCATGCGAGGCGGTGCGCCGGCTGCAGACGGCCGGTTTCGAAGCCGGGCTGGTCGGCGGTTCGGTTCGCGATCTGCTGCTCGGGCGCG
>CAZPWP010000250.1:0-4070 GCA_964590295.1 uncultured Victivallis sp. | reverse complement strand
TTTGTCATCTGTAATCGCTCAGAAACAAATGTGCGCAAAATATCGGACACTACCAGCATTTTTGACACCTCCATCATTTTGCCCGAAAGTTTTTAAGTCCCATCTTGCAAGATACAATAACAATCCTATATTTCAATATGTTAGCAAAAAAACTAATTCTGGATTTCAAGAGACCATTGCTGCCCTCGATGAGTTTCAGGCAATAGAAGCTGCATCCGCTGAGCTTGACAATAGGGAATAAGATGTTATTTTACCGTTGGATATGGTTCGTCACGGATTCGAGAGAAAACAATTGGGAGTGTCTGCCGGTTTCATCCGGCTCACAACAACGCAACGGCAATCCGCGATGAGATTGGAACAGATTTCAAAGGAAGAAAAATTTCATTATGGGGGAAAAACCACCATTTACCGTGTCGGCCAAAGCGATCTCGATGATTGCGGAGATCTCCGCGCTCACCGAGCGTTACGCCATCCATCTGGAGCGGCACGATTCCTTGAAACTGCGCAAGGCGAATCAGATCAAAACCATCCAATCGTCGCTGGCGATCGAGGGGAATACACTTACCGAGAACCAGGTCACCGATATTCTGGACGGGAAAAGAGTCGTAGCTCCTCTCCGAGAAATTCAGGAGGTCAGAAACGCCATCGCCACTTACGATCTCTTCCCGAAGCTCGATCCGTTTTCCATCAACGATCTACTCAAGGCACACGGCGTTATGATGTCCGCCCTGGTTGACGATGCTGGACAGTTCCGCCATGGCGGAGTCGGCGTTTTCGCCGGGAAACAGCCGATTCATATTGCCCCGCCCGCCAAACGGGTTCCGGGATTGATCGCCAACCTTTTCGACTGGCTGAAACATGCCGAAGATCACCTGCTGATCCGCAGCTGCGTGTTCCACTACGAGTTCGAATTCATTCATCCGTTTGCCGACGGCAACGGACGCATGGGCAGACTCTGGCAATCGCTGATTCTCGCCCGGCTGAATCCCGTTTTCCAGCATCTCCCGGTCGAAAGCATGGTTCATGACAATCAACAGCGCTATTACGAGGCGATCAATGCCAGTACCGAAGCGAGTGACTCCGGAATCTTCATCGACTTCATGCTTCAGGAATTGCTTCAGGCACTCAAGGAACATCAACTTCTCCCTGGCGGAGTAAATGACGGAGTAAATGGCGGAGTAACGCCGGAAGAGGTCTCGGAATTCATCCGGAGGAATCCGGGATTGCGGGCCAATGCCATTGCGGCGGCTCTCGCCATTCCGGTTCGTTCGCTGGAACGTCACTTGAAGCGTCTCCGGGAAGAGAATGTGATCGAATTCCGGGGAGCGCCCCGCAACGGTGGATATTTCCGGAAAGAAGAGCATTGATCAAAACGAAAGGTTCCGAACGATTCCATCATCCCCGGGGATTGAACAAGTCATGAGTAAAATTTCCATTCGCTTTTTTAATGACCGTGAAGTACAGGCCATCTGGAATGACGAACATTCCAAATGGTTCTTCTCGGTGCTGGATATCGTAGGTGTGCTTAACGATCAATCCGACTACGAGAAAAATCGCAACTACTGGAAATACCTGAAAGCCAAGCTCAAGAAAGAAGGAAATGAAGGGGCTGTTGCAAAACCTCATAAGGTATGCGACAGCTCTTTTTCTTTTGAATCTCGGTAAAATTTGTTATTGTCCCAAATTTTGTGAAGGAATGGATGTCTTGTCAAGGAGCATTACTTTGCTCTGATTTATAATAGCACATGGAATTTTATTTTTCAAGTCCATCGGGATTTCTCCTCATTTCTTCCTCAAGGAATCCCTGGAGGTTCTCTGTCGATTGTTTCCGGAAATTCCGTGATTCATTTTGAATGCATGGAAAGTTCACTGCCGGAAACAATCTTCGCCTTCACAAGATTTGGGACAAAACCGATTTTTTACGGCTTTTTGGGAAAAAGTCATACGGAATGTCTCAAGATGGGCTTGGCACATGAGAAAACGAGTGATTTACAGGAGAAAGCCAATCTTCTTGAAATTGGCTCAAAATGTGAAAATGAAAAAGAACGATCAGGGCTTCACGGTAAAATCGTAACGGATCGTCATCACCGGTTCCGTCCGGCGCTCCCAGCTGCGGCGGCATTCGCCGATCAGGGCGGCCCGCCCCGGCTGTTCGGCACGCACCATCAGCTCCCGGACGCCGGGAGTGCCGGGGCGGTTCGTTTCCGCCGCGGGCGGCAGGTAGCGTTCTCCGGCGAGACGAATCGCGCCGTCCTTCCGGTTGCCCTTCTCGCCGTTGTCGGTCACCCGGAACATCCAGGTGTAGCCGGTGGACGGATTTTCCTTGAGCGAAATCTTCGCATACTCCCCGAGCCGCAGCGGAGTTGTCCGGTTGACGTCGGCGGCGGTGAGCGTCACCGCAGGCGGCGGCAGCTCGACCGCCTTCCGGCCGGTGCCGCAACCGGAAAGCACTCCCAGACACACGACAACTCCCACACTGCCGAACAGATATTTCTTCCTCATTCCCGGCTCCTTTTCAGACAGGCTCAGATGGTGAACTATAATTTTAATATAATCCGTTTTGCGCACCGCGTCAAAAGTTTCCGAAAAAATTCAGTTGAAAAAATCCGCCGGGACATTATATTTTTCTTCAAGCTGAATTCAACAGGGAGATTTTGTCAAATGATGTACCGGTTGTTCGCTCTTTTTATCCTGACCATGTCCGTCTTCACCGCCGCCGTCGAACTGGACCAGCTGCTTGACAAGGGTGACGAAGTGTGGGAACTCTCCGGCGATCAGCTGAAAAAGGAGTTGCCGCAAAATCTCGAATTTCTCGATTCGAGCCGGCAACGGCTCCGCGGCGTTCCGGTTAAAACCAGTCCGATGACCCTCTTCGGCGACAACGTCCAGGAGCTCCTCGCCGAGATCGCTGCCGACGGCAAAATTGCCAAATACACCATCTCTGTCTACAACCGCGGCGACGCGGGAAAGATGGAGATCTCCGACTTCCGCCAGAAACTGCGTTCGTTCATCCAGAAGATCAGCAAACTCTCCGGCATACAGGTTCCCTCCCAGCAAACCGCCTTCCTCGCCGGAGCCAGGGTCCACGCCCGCATTTGGAAGACAGGCAGGTTCGACCTCATCCTCCGCTGGAGCACCACCGACAACCGGACCGCCGAATACATCGCGCTGGATGTCTACCGCCCCGGAACTTCCCCCAGAAATATCCGCGACAGTCTGAAGAGCACCTCCACCACCGAGGAACTCACCAGCAAGGTTGTCGATGAACTGGATGGTTCCCGCTATCTCTTCGTGCCGATGGTCGATCAGGGCCAGAAAGGCTACTGCGTCGCTGCCACCGCCGAACGAATGCTCCGCTACTACGGCAGCACCGTCGACCAGCACGTCATCGCCCAGCTCGCCCAAAGCGACGCGAAGCGGGGCACCAGCATGCAGGCGGCCCTCGAAGCGCTCGACGACGCCAAATCCCGGCTCGGCATCCGGGTCAAGCCGCTCATCACCTGCGAAATGGCCACGAAGGAGCTGCGCTGGAACACCTTCACCCGGCTGACGAAGGATTACAACTCCCGCGCCCGCAAAAACGACGCCCGACAGCTGCGTCTCAACGATTACGTCACCGTCAAAGGGAAAACCAAATACCTGAATATGGAGGCACTGCTCAGCGCCATGGATCCGAAGATCTATACCGAAATGCGCTGCGAAGACAAGGGGAACTACCGCGATTTCCTCAAGGAAATCCGCCGCAACATAGACGCGGGCATCCCGCTCTGCTGGGTCACCCTCACCCTGCCCCATCAGGCGGACAACAAGACCGACATGATCCAGCCCCACATGCGGATCATCAACGGGTACAACACCCGGACCGGCGACGTGATCTACACCGACAGCTGGGGCATCGGCCACGAGAAGAAGGTAATGTCTTCACAGGATGCCTGGGGAATCACTCAGATGCTCTGCGCCATGACCCCGCGCGGCAGGTAACCACGGTAAAAAACATCATTTTTAGATACTGTCCCAAATTTTGTGAAGGTGAAGATTGTTTCAAGCGGTGAACTTTCTATGCATTAAAA
>CAZPWP010000249.1:0-4081 GCA_964590295.1 uncultured Victivallis sp. | reverse complement strand
GGCGGCATGTGAAACATGTAGGGCGGATAGAAGAACTTGTAGCGGTTCTTCCACCACGCTTCGCCCGATTCGGTGCCGAGGTCCTCCTTCGGGCCGGCGGCGCGGCAGATTTCGCAGGCGCGCTCCATCTGGAGATCGACCACCTTCTCCGGTCCGTCGAAACCGAAGACCAGATAGGCCCCTTCACGGTCAATGCCGAGCACCCGCTTGATCAGTTTCGCGGTTTCCGGACCGTCGTAGAGACGGACCGCGCAGGGCTGAAGCCGGCTGTGCATCAGTCCGGCACCGGCGGTCATCGCCGAGTGCATGTCCGGGAAGAGGAACGCGTGGAACTTGCGCGCTTCCGGAATCGGATGGATCTTCAGCGTCACCTTCGTCATCACGCCGAGCGTCCCCTCGCTGCCGAGGAAGAGCATGGTCAGATCCGGTCCGGAGGCGTGGCGCGGCACCGGAAGCGTGTTGATGATCTCGCCGGTCGGCGTCACCACTTCGAGCGACATGACCATATCCTCGATCTTGCCGTATTTGGTCGAGAGCACGCCGGTGCCGCGGTGGGCGAGGAATCCGCCGATGGTGGCGCAGGCGATCGACGCCGGGAAGTGCATGGTCGAATAGCCCGCCTTCTCCACCGCCCATTCCAGATGCTGGGCGTTGATACCGGTCTCGCAGGTGACCGAAAGGGTGCGCGTATCGATCTCGATGACCCGGTTCATCCGCTTCATGTCGAGGATGATTCCGCCGTAGATCGGCAGCGCGCCGCCTTGGGAGCCGGAACCGCCGCCCCACGGCGTCACCGGAATCTTGTACTGATTGGCGATCTTCATCACTTTGGCGACCTCCTCGGTCGATCCGGGATGGACCACGAAGTCTGGCTTCTGCGGTTCGCGGCCGCGGTCGTGCCACATCTCCGGGATCCAGTAGTAGTCGATCGAGTGGCCGAGTCCGTCGGCCGCGCCGGAGTTGACGAATTCCGCTCCGACCGCGTCAACGAGCTCACAGCGGATCATCTGGTACATGTAGTTGTCTTTTGCCGGTTGCATGATCACTCCTATTTGTGGTTAGATGATTTTGATCCCCATCCATTTTGCGAAAAGTTTCAATTCGGCGGTCACGTCGCCGTGGATCAGCGCGTAGTGGTGTTCCACCCCCTCGTCGATGATCGTTTCGATCAGGTCGGAGACCTTTTCGTCGAATTTGATCTGAAGCGGCGTTCCGCGCAGCAGCTGCTCCGTCTCCAGCGCGGTGCCCGCCGCCATGAAGAGCCGGTAGCCGCCGTCGCGGTCCTCGCCGATGCGCATCAATGTCACCCGGCCCGGCTTGAGCGGGAACTCGCAGCTCACCCCCTTGACGCCGCCGCCGTCGATGATCGAATGCTTGCAGAAGCGCGGTTCGCAGACGTCGCGGCAGAGACTCGGCGCCGCCGCGCCGCAGTGCCAGACCACGCCGGTGTTCGCCTTTTCATCGAAGCTGATGAGGTCGCAGAAGAAGGGCTTCTCCCCGGGGACCAGCAGCGAACCGAGCTTCATCGTCACGGTGCCGATCATATCCCCTTCGCAGCCGGTGACGAAACCGGCCTCGTTCAGCAGCCCGATCAGCGCGCAGACGCCGATGCCGTAGATGTCGCTGAACTCCGGCCAGCAGCGGATGGCGAAGGCGTCCAGACGGTACTTCTCCGCAATTTCGACGAACGCCTGAAAGAGCGCCTTGAGCCGCCGCCGCTCCTCATCGGAGATGTCGAACGAACGGATGGGATCGGCCACCGGCGCGCACGGTTCGGCGCTGTCGGCGAAAATCTTCCGCGCCTTCTCCACCACTTCGAGCATGGTCAGCTTCTCGGTGGAGATGCCGAAGGTGTCGAGCAGCTGAAGTTCGTCGTAGTTGCTCGCGTAGAAGCCGGGGACCCGTCCGCCGACCGAGCCGATGCGCAGGTTGCGCAACCCCTTGACCGCGGCGACGACGCGCAGTTTGCGGCTGATCGATTCGACCGCCTCCGGCCCTTCGCCGTAGACGAAGGTGTAGGGCAGACGCATCTTCCAGAGCGCGTGGGCGTTGCAGTTGGTGCCGCAGAAGCTGTTCTTCTGGATGCGGCCGCCGTCCCACGGCGGTTCCGGTTCGGACCAGAAGATCACCGGCACGCCGAGCCGTCTTGCGGCGGCGGGCACCACCGCGCCGAGCGCGAAGCTCAGGAAGTGGACGATCACCGCATCGACTCTCTCTTTTTCGAATTTCGCGATGGAGGAGTTCGCCTCCTCCTCGGTAACGATGATCCGCCCCTCTTCGACGATTTCAGCGTCGAGTTTTGAGAACATCCCGATCACCTCGGCGCGACGGATCTCCTGTTTTCCATTAACCCAGCTGCCCTTGACGAGCGGCAGGTACCCGACCTTCAACTGTTCCATGGTTATTTCACTCCTCTATAAACCGGCGCCAGTGCGTCATGTACGGCGCGGTAGGTTTCGAAAAGTTCTGCATACTTCGCGCTCAGCGCCGGGTCCGGCTCAATCCGGCGGGAGATGGCGAGACAGGCGCGGACCGCACTCCGGCAGTCGGGATAGATTCCGACGCCGGTCCCGGCCAGCAGTGCGGTGCCGAAGCTGGCGTCGCCCGGAGAAGGCAGTTCGACCGGCACATTCATCACGTTGCAGACGATCTCACTCCAGATCCGGCTGCGCGCCCCGCCGCCGATGAGAAAAATCCGCTTCATCGGCAGTTCGAGTTCGTCGATCAGCCGCCGGCAGTCGCGCAGGCTGAACGCCACCCCTTCGAGCAGTGCCCGAAGCATGTCGCCGCGACTGCTCCCCATCCCGAGCCCGATGAAACTGCCGCGCAGGCTCGAATCCCAGTAGGGGCAGCGCTCCCCCTGCAGATAGGGGTGGAAGAAGATTCCGTTCGCCCCGGCTGGACTCGTTTCGGCCAGGCGGTCCATCAGTTCGAAGCTCTTGATGCCGAGCTTCTCCGCCTGGATCTTCTCCGCCTCGCAGAAGAGGTCGCGGAACCAGCGCTGGCAGACCGCCGCCGCGTTGGTCGCCGAAACCGTGTACCACATGCCCGGCACGATGTGCGAATAGGTAAGCGTCTGCGGGTGCGGATGCGCTTCGGAGGTCATCACATTGACGTTCCCGGCGGTGGCCAGCTTGACGATCGCGTCGCCCGGCTCGATCGCTCCGGCACCGTAATCTTCGGCGGCGGAGTCGGAACTGCCGCAGATCACCGGAGTTCCAGCCGGAATTCCGGTCCGTCCGGCGGCTTCGGCGGTCACTTCACCGACCCGGTCAACCGGGTTGACCAGTTGCGGCAGCACCCCGACGGAGATGCCGGCCAGTGCCGCCAGCTCCTCCGACCAGGCGCGCTTTTTCATGTCGTAGAAGAGCGTTCCCTGCGCCTCGATGTGGTCGGTCACGGGGACGCCGGTCACCAGATAGCGGACGTAATCCTTGACGAAGAGAATGTGCCGGGTCCGGCGCAGCACCTCCGGCTCATGCTTCGAGAGCCAGCGTAGCTGCGGCAGGGTCCAGGTCGGCGTCGGATGCTGGTAGGCGGTCGCATAGATGCGTTCGCCATGCTCCGCTTCCAGCTCGGCACATTCGGCGGTACTGCGCTGGTCGGTCCACATGATGGTGCGGCGGATCGGTTTCATCGCGCCGTCGAGCAACACCGCGTTGTGGGTGCTGCCGTCGAAGGCGAGCGCGGCGATCCGGCCGAAATCCACGCCGGAGGCACGGACCCGGGCGAGCGCGGCGCACATCGCCTCATACCAGTCGCCGGGCTCCTGTTCCGCCCAGCCGGGGTGTTCGTACCAAGTCCGGTACTCGACCGAACTTTCGCCGACCAGACGCCCGGCGGTGTCGATCAGGGTGACTTTGCACCCCCCGGAGCCGAAGTCGACTCCGAGCAGCAGATCGCGGGCACTCATCGCGTCACTTCACCCAGGAGTGGGCGGGGTCCTTCGAGGAGATCAGTCCCCGGTTGACCGCGCCGGTCATCGTCCAGAGATAGTACATCTGATACCCGGGCGCGCCGCAGAGCGGATGGTATCCTTCGGCGATCGCAACGGTGTCGTAGTTCTTGACGGTGTAGGTCT
>CAZPWP010000248.1:0-4084 GCA_964590295.1 uncultured Victivallis sp. | reverse complement strand
ACAATCAACAGAGAACTTCCAGGGATTCCTTGAGGAAGAAATGAGGAGGAATCCTTATGGACTTGAAAAATAAAATTCCATGTGCTATTATAAACCAGAGCAAATCAATGCTCATTGACAAGACATCCATATCTTTCACAAAATTTGGGACAATAACTTTTTTTTGATGAAAAACAGAAAAAGCTATTTTCATATTGACAATTTTATGCTATAATTATAATATAGTGTCTTGGAACGCTTTTAGAATATTATGGACCAGGGAAACAGGAAGCGGCTGCCGGAATGAGGCGGTCGGAACGGACATGATCGACTTACGGCATCACGTCAATGCCTTGGAATACGCCGCCGCCCGGAACGGCGCGGCCAGACCAGTTTCAGCGACCGGATGGATGATCCGGTCGGAAGTCCCTTCATGCCCGCTCCCGGCCGGTGAAGTCCGGGGACGCCTGTCTGTTTCCGGCTGATTGAAAACGTACGGCTGGAGATGGGAGAAAATCTGTTTGAACTCGAACCGGAATTTCCGGCGGCGTTCGCCGGCGGGGAGGAGCCGGCTGCGGACCGCGAGACCGAAATGCCGTTGGCGGCCCGGCTGCGTTCCCGCTCGCTCGACGAGTATGCAGGACTGTGCCATCTGCTCGAATCGGGTAAACTGCTCCGGCGGGCGATCGAAGCGGACCGTTTCAGTTCGATCATCCTCTCCGGGCCGTCCGGCACCGGGAAAACCAGTCTTGCCGAAGTGATCGCACGGATTTCCGACTCGGAATTCGTCCGTCTCTCCGGCGTGACTTCGAGCGTTGCGGATGTCCGGCGGGAGATCGCTTCCGCCGTGAAACGGCGGCGCACCTCCGGCAGGTGGACGATTCTCTTCATCGATGAAATTCACCGGTTCAGCCGTTCCCAGCTGGGTTCGCTGCTGCCGGACGTCGAAAACGGCAACATCCGGTTGATAGGGGGGACCACACACAATCCGCACTTCTACGTGGTGGGGGCGCTGCTCTCCCGATCGCAGGTGTTCCGGCTTGAACCGCTTTCGCAGCAGGAGATCCGCACGCTGCAGGAGGCGGAGGCGTCGATTCAGAAGAAGGTGATCGTCTACGGCGACGACGGCCACTACGATACCGCGTCGGCCGCCGATGTGGAGCAGGTGCGGGTGCAGAGCCGGTGCCGTTCCATCTGCGCGCCGCGCACTACGCCGGAGCGAAGTGCGGAGGAGATCGGCTACGAGACGCGGCTCCGCGAGCGGCTCGACTACTGGTGGGCGCTACACGAATTCGACCGGGAGGAGCGGCACAATGAAGAAGCGTGAGCTGCGGAAACACTTTCTGGCACTGCGCGCCGCGCTGTCACCGGAGGAACGACTCCGGGCCGATGCGGCGATCTGCCGGAACATCCGGCGGCTCGCCTGCTACCGGGAGGCCTGCTGCGTCGCCGCCTACGCAAGCGACGGCCGGGAACCGGATCTGTTTGAACTGGCGAAGGAGAGACGATTTTTTCTGCCGCGCTACGTCGCAGCGAAGTGTTGTTATGAGCTGGTGGAGATCTGCGATCTCGAACGGGATCTGGTTCCGGCGAAGTACGGATTGCGGGAACCGCGGCCGGAGCTTCCGGCCGCGACGCCCGAATTTACCGCGAACGAGCTGCTCTATCTCGCGCCGGCGGTCGCCTGTACGACGGCCGGGGTGCGACTGGGGCGCGGCGGCGGATTTTACGACCGGATGCTGGCGGAAGCGCGCCGTCCGGTCGTCGGCGTGATCTACGCCTGCCAGCTGGCAAAGGATCTTCCTCGGGAGGAGCACGACCGCAATGTCGATGTCGTGGTCACCGAGCGGGATATATATCTGTGTGAAAATTAAAGCGGAAGAGCTCCCCGGGAGCGGCCGCAGAAAACAGGGGGAAAAAGGAAAAATGGAAAGTTTATGGGCGATCATCGCCGTCGCATGTATTTTCTCCGTACTCGGAATCGCGGCGGGAATCATGCTTAACAACTGGATTCAGAAGCTGCAGAAGGACTCCGCCTCGCGTACGGCGGACAAGATCCGCAGCGATGCCGAGCGGGAGGCAGAACACATCCTGCGCGACGCCCGTGTCTCAGCCAAGGCGGAGACCATCAAGATGCGCGAAGAGTGCGAACAGGAGCTCAAGGAGCGCCGCCGCGAACAGGCCAACAACGAGAAGCGGCTCGCCCAGCGAGAGGAGCTGCTCGACCGCCGCGCCGATTCGATGGACGCCAAGTCGAAGAACATCGAGAAGCAGGAGAAGGAGATTGAAACGTTGCGCGAGCGGCTCGGCAACCGCGAACAGGAGCTGGCCAAAAGCATTTCGCAGCAGATCGATGAACTTGAGCGCATCGCCGGGATGAACCGGGAGGAGGCGCGCACCATCCTGCTGGAAAAACTGAAAAACGAGATCAAAAACGAGTCCGGCTTGATGATCCGGAACCAGCTGGAAGAGGCAAAGGCGCGGAGTGAGCGGGAAGCCCGCCGTATCCTCACCTACGCCATCCAGCGTTACGCGAGCGACTGCACCTACGAGCGCACCACGGCGACCATTCCGCTGCCGAACGACGAGATGAAGGGGCGGATCATCGGCCGCGAGGGGCGCAATATCCGCGCGATCGAAGCGGCCACCGGGGTGAGCATCCTGATCGACGACACGCCGGAAGCGGTGGTCATCAGCTGTTTCGACCCGGTCCGGAAGGCGGTGGCGCGCCAGCTCATGGAGCGTCTGATCAGCGACGGACGGATCCATCCGACCCGCGTCGAGGAGCTGGCCAAAAAGATCAGCAAGGAGCTCGAGGAGGAGCTCTTCCAGGCGGGTGAAGCCGCCGTGCTCGAAACCGGAATTCAGGGAGTCTCGCCGCAGATCATGAAGCTGCTGGGACGGCTGAAATATCGCTACAGCTTTTCGCAGAACGTGCTTCAGCATTCGCTGGAGACTAGTTACTTTATGGGCATGATCGCGGCGGAACTCGGCCTCGACGAGCAGAAGGCGAAGCGGATCGGCCTCTTCCACGACCTCGGCAAGGCGATCGACCACGAGGTGGAGGGGCCGCACGCCCAGATCGGAGCGGACCTCCTGCGCAAGCACAGCGAGGCGAAAGATGTGGTCCACGCGGTGGCGGCGCACCACGGCGAAGTGGAGCCGGAGAGTCTGTACGACATCCTCATCAGCGCCTGCGACACGCTGAGCGCCTCCCGTCCGGGAGCCCGCAGCGAGACGACCGAACTCTACCTCAAGCGGCTGGAGCAGCTTGAAGCGATCGCGCACGAGTTCTCGGGAGTGGAGTCCTGCTTCGCGCTCCAGGCGGGGCGTGAAATCCGGGTCGTGGTGACGCCGGAGAAAGTCAGCGAAGGCGAAGCGCAGATGCTGGCCAAGGACATCTGCGGCCGAATCGAGAAGGAGATGACCTATCCCGGCCAGATCAAGGTAACAATCATCCGCGAAACCCGTTCGGTCGAATACGCCAAATAAGCCGGGTCGGAAATCATTCGGCCGCCCTTCCGCAACCCGGAAGGGCGGCCGTTCGTTCCGCGGGTTCGGGCGAGTGCGCTGCGGATTTTCGAGGTGAGCAGCGCGGTCTCGAAGAGCAGCCGGTCGGGAGTACTCCCCTGCCCCTTCCTGCCATGGAGCGAAACGCCATAAAAACAGTGCCGGTACTCGATCGGGAAACAGATGTTCCAGCAACCGTCGGACTCCACCCGGTGCAGATAGCCGTGCTCGGCAACCGAAAGTGCCAGACGATGCGCCTCATCAGCGGAAAGGCGGCAGGACTCCTGCTGCAGAAAGCGCCGGATTTCATCGTCAGAATCGCCAGTGCGATGTAGAAACAGCCCGGCGGAAACCAGCAGGGCATGCCGTTGATCTGATCCGGACCGTAAAGATCGCTGCGGTAAAGGCAGACCAGCTGCCCGTTCTGCATGCCCGCGAGAGCGCCGTTGACGTCGAGCGCTTCCGCATGGCTCCGGAATCAGCGGATTGGCGACACGCGCCGGCGGAAAGTTGTACAGCGCGTTCTGTCCGAACTGGATTAAACCCGAGCGCCGGCTCGAAGCGGCGCAGGCCGGAACGGACCAGGCAGTCCGCC
>CAZPWP010000247.1:2849-4097 GCA_964590295.1 uncultured Victivallis sp. | reverse complement strand
AAAGTTCACTGCAAGAAACAATCTTCGGCTTCACAAGATTTGGGACAAAACCAAAGGGAAAAAACCTTCCGGAAGCTCAGAATTCAAATTCGAGCTGGACCGGGCGGTTCAGCTCCTCGGGGGAAAGAAAGTTGCTCACCGTCACCCCGACCAGCCGGATCGGATGCTGGTACATTCCGCCCTTCTCCGCCAGTTCCAGCGCGATCTCCCCGAGCCGGCCGCCATCCAGAACCGGTTCCGGGAGACTCTGCGAACGGGTCACCGTGCGGAAGTCGTCGAAGCGGAGCTTCACCGTGACGGTCCGTCCGGGCAGTCCCCGTCCGAGCAGCAGTCGGGCGACCTTGTAGGAGAGCGTACGCACCATGATCCGCAGCTGCCGCCGGTCGGTGCTGTCCTCGGCCAGCGTGCTCTCCCTGCCGACCGATTTCGGATCATCTTCGGTTTCGACCGGACGGTCGTCGATGCCGCGGACGATCCGGTAGTAGAATTCGCCGACCTTGCCGAAGTGCGCCGCCAGCGTCGAGCGGTCCAGCTGCCGCAGGTCGTGCCCGGTGCGGACATTCATCGCCAGCAGCCGCGCCGCGGCCGCCCGGCCGATGCCGTGAAACTTCTCCACCGGCATCGCATCGAGAAACGCCACCGCCTCCTCCGGCCGGATCACTGTGAGTCCCGCCGGTTTGCGCAGATCCGAGGCCACCTTCGCCAGAAATTTGTTGCAGGTGATTCCAGCAGAAGCGGTAAGGCGGGTCTTCTGGAAGATCTCCCGCTGGATCTCCCGCGCGATCCGGGCGGCGGTGCGTTCGCCGCGCTTGTTCGCCGTCACGTCGAGATAGGCCTCGTCGATCGAAACCGGTTCGACCAGGTCGGTGTATTCGTGGAAGATCCCGCGGATCACCGCCGACACCCGCTTGTACTTCCGGATATCCGGATGCAGCAGCACCGCCTCCGGACAGAGCCGGAACGCCGTCCGGGTCGGCATCGCCGAATGCACTCCGAACGCCCGCGCCTCGTAGGAGCAGGTCGAGACCACCCCGCGGTGCTCCGGGGCCCCGCCGACGATGACCGGACGGCCGCGCAGTTCGGGGCGATCCCGCTGCTCAATCGAGGCGAAGAAGGCATCCATGTCAACGTGGATGATCTTCCGCGCCGCCCCGGAACCGCCCGCCGGAGCTCCCGCCGGGGAGTCCATCGCGCCGCCTCACTTCACCGGCAGGACGCTCGTGTCGGCAAAGAAGAGGTAGATCGTCA
>CAZPWP010000247.1:0-2749 GCA_964590295.1 uncultured Victivallis sp. | reverse complement strand
CCGCCTCACTTCACCGGCAGGACGCTCGTGTCGGCAAAGAAGAGGTAGATCGTCAGCACCGCCAGCAGCGGAATGAAGTAGATGCCGTTCATCTTCTGGAGGTAGCTGAAGATACCGTCCACCTGATTGAGCAGCGGCGCGATGGCGACCGAAACGATGGCGGTGATGATGCCGAAGTATTTCCCGGAACGGACCACCTGCAGATCGGTCGCGTTCGGGTTGAAATATTCGCGATAAAGTCCGAAGCTGAAGAGCGTGCAGGTGGAGTTCAACGCGGAGTTGAAACTCGAAAGGATCGCGCCGACCATCACCGCGGCAAAGAATCCGGTCAGGACCGGCGGCATCACCGTGCGGACCAGCGCCCCGTAGGCGAGCGAGGAGTCGATCGAACCGTTGGCGCGCACCACCCCCGGCAGCAGCCCCTGCTTGCAGAGGCAGCAGGCGACCAGCCCGGGAACCACCAGGTAGAGGAGGCCGAGCAGTTTCAAGAGTCCGGTCAGCAGCACCTCCTTCCGCCCCTCGGCGAGCGAACTTGCGTCGAAGGTGCACTGGATGATCTGCTGGTTGGTGCACCAGTAGAAGACGTTGATGAAGAGCACGCCGAAGAAGAGGGTGGGGAAGGGAACCGCCTGACGATTTCCTCCGAGACGGTTGAACATCGCCGGCTCGCAGGAGCGCACCTTTTCCCGCCCGGCGGACATCCCGTCGCCGGCCCCGGGGAACAGCAGAAAGGTCTCCGGCGTAATCCAGACATTGTCATTCATGGAATCTCCTCCACGGTTTTATGTTGTGTTGTGCACTTCACATTCAGGCGAGCAGATCCGCTTCGCCGTTGGAAACCACGAGAAAGCACGGCGGCAGTCCGGCCAGGTCGCGCTTGATGAGCTCGTGGGTAATCAGCTGCCGCCGTTCGTCGGTGGTGTTGTAATCGGGAAACTCGATGAAGACCAGCTCCGCTCCGGAAGAGTATTTCGGCAGGACCTTCCGGAGTTTGACCTCCTCGTCAAGCCCGACGATTTCCGCCTCGATTCGGGCCGCGAGAAGCACTCGGCGGATCTGGCGGACCTTCTTCCGATCCATCGGCAGAAAGATGCGCAGCACGCTCTTGCGCCAGTCGCGGTCGAGCTGTACCAGATAGGCGAGAATGGTCATCAGAGATCCCCCTTCCGATGTCTGCCACCAGATGTCGATGGTGCCGCCGTCGTAGCGCTGGGGACGGGCGCTGGAACGCTCGTTGGCCAGTACGATTGCGTTGCGGTGAAAGTCCCCGACGATGGTCTGCAGATGGGTGAAGAAAGGAACAACCCGCTCGGCCCGACACGGCCACCCCATCATTACGATGTTCGACCGGATGGGATCGAGCGAATGGCTCTGCAGGATGATCCGCAGCGCATTGTCGAATTCCGGCGCGATCACGACGGTCGGGAAGATCGGCCACTGCCGTTCGCGGGCGAGCCGGCGCAGTCGCTGGAGCTGCGGGGTGCGCCGCTCCCCGATGTCATGCGGATCGTCGGAAATGACGATCTGGATCAAGCTGACGATGCCGCGCCGCTGGCTGAAGAGAAGCGCGTATTCCATGAGCATGCTCCGCTCCTCCGGTTCGCCGGAGAGAACGGCGATGGTGGGCCGCCAGTTCTTCGGGTGGAGCGGCAGTCGGGCGTACTGGTGCAGCAGCGCATAGATCCGCGAATAGACAAAGCCGCGCCGGGCGTCGCCGTACTCCATCGTGAGGTTGCGGTAGCGCAACCAGATGTAGAGACCGAAAATCACCAGGAAGGCGACGATCGACAGCTCCAGGTTGATCAGGAACGCCGCCAGCACGCACGCCACCGTCCCGTAAGCGGCGATTCCCCAGTGAAAAAGGCGGAACCGGGGGCGGAACGACGGATTCGCGCC
This sequence comes from uncultured Victivallis sp., assembly GCA_964590295.1. Taxonomy (GTDB): domain Bacteria; phylum Verrucomicrobiota; class Lentisphaeria; order Victivallales; family Victivallaceae; genus Victivallis. The sequence goes on along the minus strand of CAZPWP010000247.1, from coordinate 853 downwards.
GAGCGACTCGACGAACGCCGCCAGGTTGATGATCGCATAGGTGAAGAGAAAGAAGAGCGAAACCAGTTCGCTCATGACCGTGATCGGCGAACTCTCCGTATCGGACGCGTTCCGGCCAACCATGCCGGACCAGATCAGGATCGGCAGCACAATCACCGCCACCAGGATGATGGCGCGGCGGGGTTCGTTGCGCAGCCCGGCCCCCGCGCGGAAGAAGCCGATGCCCGGCAGAACGTTGTCCACGCCGAGGCTCTGGAGCACCCGGGGCGCGCCGAGCATCCAGCCGAGCGCGGTCGAGAGCGTCGCCGCCAGCACGCCGGCCAGCACCATGAATCCGAGTCCGAAGAGCGCGTTCTTCGTCAACAGCACATAGGGCTGGGCGATCATTTCGTGACGGTCGAAACAGCCTGCGGCGATGACGATCTGTACCAGGTAGAGCGCCACCGCCGTGCCGAGCGCGTAAAAGGTCCCGCGCGGAATCGAACGGTGCGGATCGCGCAGGTCGCCGGACATGTTCACCCCCGCCATGATGCCGGTGACCGCCGGGAAGAAGATCGCGAAACAGGGAATCAACGAATGAGCCGTATTGAGCGGCCCCCAGTTGGCCCGCAGATTTTCCAGCGAGAAGTTCCCGAGCGGTCCGGCGAGGAAGACGATCACCGACACGCCCAGCACCGCCATGATGAAGAACTGCACCCGGATCGCCCAGTCCGCCCCCTTCCAGACGAAGAAGAAGAGAATCGCGCCAAGCAGCACATTGATCAGCGGGAAGTAGGGACGCAGCTCCGGCCAGCCGTCGATGATCGCTTCGGCGGCTCCGAGAATGTTGAAGGGGATCGCCAGCGACTGCGAC
>CAZPWP010000246.1:3413-4137 GCA_964590295.1 uncultured Victivallis sp. | reverse complement strand
CTTCCTTTGTCCGGTTTGTTCTCCGCGAATTACGGGAGTCAGGGGAGGGGAGATAGGCAAGGCGGTTAAACAATGGCTCGCCAGGGAGTTGCGCAATACATGCCATATGCTGACATTTACTTTCTCTCACTCGATTTCCGATAGCCTTTCCGGGCTTCTGACGGCTTTTAAAAATGCTCTTGCAAGGTTTTGGGCAACAGGATCAATCAAGCGCCTTCCAGTTGCATCCGGCAGGGTAGGGCGCATTGCTGCAACAGAGATTCAGTACTCACGGAAGAACGGCTGGCATCCGCATCAGCATGTTTTGCTTTTCTGCCGGGTTGCTGATTTCGATCAGGCAAAACTTGCCGGGTTCCGGCTCGGTGCTCTGGAATCCTCCGGGCTTTCCGGCCTGTCCGACATCGCGTTCGACCTTGTCGAGGCTCGCAGTTGCGAAACCTGTTTGACGAAAATTTCCTCGGAAATGGCCCTCGGCAACCTGAAACAGGGCAGGGGATCCGGGCACTTTTCGCCGATGCAGCTTCTGGCCGAAGCCGCCGACGGGGCGGGCTGGGCCGCAGATCGCTTTTGCGAACTCTTCCGGGCAGCTCGCGGGATCCACTCGCTTCGCTGGTCGCGCGGCCTGAAAGCGTATTTCGGAATCGGGGATGTTTCTGATCCGGGCGATTACCGAAGGTGCGGCTGCATCCAGCCGGAGCAAAAAGCGCCGAAAAGAGACTTGCAT
>CAZPWP010000246.1:0-3403 GCA_964590295.1 uncultured Victivallis sp. | reverse complement strand
GCATGTCTCTTCGGCCTTTTGCCCGGCGGTGCCGGCGCGTCGTATGATCGGCATCTCTCGAAACTTCGCCGAACGTCATAGAGGCCCGGTTATTGATCCGGCAGGGTGATTGCACCCGTCGGAATTTCCTGGCCCTTCCTGTGGCTTTACGGCATATTTATAACGTCGCATAATGTATGTTATGTTAAGTATCATCTCGGGCCGCGGGGTGAGGGGAGCTATGCTAAATGACTGATTGTGAACCGGATGAAAAATCCGCACAAGCGGCTTGTTAATAACTTGCTCATAAAATTGTGAATTCTCCGACGTTTTTTGTTGAGAGTATCTGTTTTTTCCGATTTGATAAAATCATCGGAATGTTTTATGTTAATAGAATGTCACCTCTTCCATAACAAGGAAATTTGTCAACCGCGATGAAATATTACGATGTTGTGGTCATCGGCGCCGGACACGCCGGATGCGAAGCAGCTCTTGCCTCCGCGCGACTGGGCGCCGGGACACTGCTGATTACGTTGAATCTGGACCATATCGCCCAGATGAGTTGCAATCCAGCGATCGGCGGAATCGCCAAAGGCCAGGTGGTGCGGGAAATCGATGCGATGGGCGGCGCGCAGGGAATCGTTACCGATGCGGTGTCAATCCACTTCCGCATGCTGAACCGGACAAAGGGACCGGCCGTCTGGTCCCCCCGCTCCCAGTGCGACAAAGTCTGTTATCAGCGGGGCATGAAATACCTGCTGGAACAGACGCCGGGAATCGATGTTCTCCAGTCGGAAGTCACCGGATTTCTCGTTGAAAATGAACGGATTGCAGGTGTTGAAAATCAGTTCGGCGACCAGATTCGCTGCGCCGCTGCAGTCGTCACTACCGGTACCTTTCTGCGGGGGACGCTCCACTACGGACTCCGGAACTTCCCCGGCGGCCGGGCAGGAGATTTTCCCGCTGCCAGCCTTTCCGGCGCACTGGAGCAGCTCGGGCTGCGGATCGGGCGGTTGAAGACCGGCACCCCTCCCCGCATCCTCGCCAAAACCATCGATTTTTCCGTGATGCAGCTCCAGCCGAGTGAAACGGCTGAGGAACGTTTCAGCCACTGGAGCCATGCTCTCTCCCCTGCCCTCCCGGAAGCGGTGCGTCACGATCTGCCCTGTTATCAGGTCCACTCCACCGGCCGCACAGCGGAAATTGTCCGCGAAAACCTGCAGTTTTCCCCGATGTACCGGGGGGTCATCAAAGGAATCGGCACCCGCTACTGCCCCTCATTTGAGGACAAGGTGGTTCGTTTCCCGCAGCATCCGCGCCATCTGCTCTATCTGGAACCGGAAGGAGCGCAGACCGAAGAATACTACATCAACGGCATCTCGACAAGCCTGCCGCCGGAGGTCCAGCGGCAGATGATCCGCTCGGTTCCGGGGCTGGAACGGGCGGTGATTTCGCGCTACGCCTATGCGATCGAATATGATTTTCTCTACCCCGACCAGCTCGAGCGTACCCTGCGGGTCAAACGGTACGAAAACCTTTTCACTGCCGGGCAGATCAACGGTACCAGCGGTTACGAGGAGGCCGCCGGCCAGGGACTGGTGGCGGGAATGAACGCCGCGAAAACCGCCGCGGGGAGCGTTCCGGTCGAACTCGGGCGCGACAGCAGTTACATCGGTGTGATGATCGACGACCTCACCACCAAGGAGATCGTCGAACCCTACCGACTCTTCACCAGCCGCGCCGAATACCGGCTGTCACTCCGGCAGGACAACGCCGATCTGCGGCTGTCGGAGTTCGCGCATCAAAATGGAATCCTGCCGGAGCCGCAATACCGGGAGTATCTGGGGTTCAAGAACTTGATGGATTCCGCACTGACGCGGTGCCGCTCCTGCAGATTCTCCGGGAAACCGCTGCTGAAACATCTGGGTGAAATCTCTCCGGAATCCCCCTTCCCCGCGGAGGACGCGGCGGCGCTCCTCCCCTTCCCTGCCCGGCTTATGCCGGAACTGCCGGATACTCCGACGGGAAGACGGGTCTGGCGCGAACTCCTGATCGAGGCGAAGTATGACGGCTATCTCCAGCGGGAGGCGGCGGAGATCGTCCGGCTCCGGCGACTGGAACATCTGGCGATTCCCGCGGATTTCAATTACGAGGCGGTACGCGGACTGAGCAATGAGTCGCGCACCAAGCTGCTGAAGGTGCGGCCGACCACGCTGGCGCAGGCGGGGCGGATCGACGGCGTCACGCCGGCCGACATCGCTCTGCTGCAGGTCAAACTGCATGCGCTGCGGGAGAATCGCACATGACGGCGCCGCGGATCACCGCCTGGCGGATGCTGCTGCGGATGCCTTCCGCCGTGGTATCGCTCGCCGTGGTGTTTCTCTATCTGCTGCTGGCGGCGGGGACCGAAGGGTATTTGATCTACTGCGAGCAGAACGGCATCATCCCGGTCTTTCAGCGGACCGATGACGCAGCGCGCTATGCTCCCCCCTCCCCCGAACACTGGCTGGGCACCGACTATCAGGGCCGCGATGTGCTGCTGCGGGCCGCCGCCGGGAGCGCCACCGCGGTGAAAGTCGGAGTAATCGCCAGCTTCATCGCGGTATTCATCGGCGTCACCCTCGGGGCGATCGCCGGATTCTACGGCGGCAAGTTCGACGACTGGGTCGTGTGGGCCTACAGCACCTTCGCCTCGATGCCGACGCTGCTCTTCATTCTCGCCTTCGCACTGCTGGTCTCGCGGAATTTCCTTTCGTCCGGAATGATGTCATTCGCCGAAACGCTCGGCTCCATCCTGCGGGCGGAACCGGGGATGCTGGCGGTCTATCTCGCCATCGGCATGACCGGCTGGGTCACCCTCTGCCGGGTGGTGCGCGGGGAGACGATGCGGCTGCGCGCCCTGCCCTACGTCGCGGCGGCGAAGGTCGCCGGGGTAAGTTCGCCGGTAATCATTCTGCGGCACATTCTGCCGAACGTGTTTCATCTGGTTATCATCTACTTTACCCTCTCCTTCGCCGGAGCGGTCATGCTTGAGGTGATCGTGAGCTACCTCGGCTTCGGTGTTCAGAGTGCGCCGAGCTGGGGTGTGATGATCTCCGACGGGCAGGAGCGGCTCTGGCGCGGCATCTGGTGGGAGATCGCCGCGGCAACCGGTTTCATGTTTGCGCTGGTGCTGGCGTTGAATGTGCTCGGCGACGCGCTGCGTGACGTGCTCGATCCTCGTCACCGGCAGTAGATTTCCCCTGCTCTCTTTTCTGCCGGGAACCGCTCCCCTCCTTGCGCGCAGAATCGAGCAGGAGAGGAAATGAAGTAAATTTCTTATTTCCCTCGTCCTCTCACACCACCGGACGTACGGTTCCGTATCCGGCGCTTCCAATCATGTTGGACTTCTTCCACTTCGCGTCCCGTAAGGACACCAGACCCA
>CAZPWP010000245.1:0-4175 GCA_964590295.1 uncultured Victivallis sp. | reverse complement strand
CAGACATTGCAGTAACTCCCGGATTTGTGGATTGAACCAATTGATGAATTTATTTGATAAAATACCACCAATCCCGCAGTTTTTCAATGTGGAAACCGGGAAAAGAAAAATCCCGGCCGGAATATCCATCAGGATCCGAACCGGGATCTTTCAACGGCTGCCGGAATTTACTTACCGGAAACCACACCGTGCTCCTTGAACGCACGGGTCATCGCAAATTCGCCGAGCTTGTGCCCGACCATGTTCTCGGTGATGAACACCGGAACGAAGGATTTCCCGTTGTGGACGTTGAAGGTATGGCCGACGAAATCAGGAATGATCATCGAGCGGCGCGACCAGGTCTTGATCGCCACTTTCTGCTTGCCCATCTTCTCGACTTTGTCGATCAGATACTGGTCCACAAACGGCCCCTTTTTAATCGATCTGGCCATTACTTCTTCCTCCGTTCCACAATGAAGTTCTTCGAAGTCTTCTTCGGATTGCGGGTCCGCTTGCCCTTGGCCAGCTGGCCCCACGGCGAAACCGGATGGCCGCCGCCGGAGGTGCGCCCTTCCCCGCCGCCCATCGGATGGTCGACCGGGTTCATCGCAACACCGCGGACATGCGGCCGGAAGCCCTTGTAGCGCTTCTTGCCTGCCTTGCCCATCTTCACGTTCATGAGATCGAGGTTGCCGATCTGACCGATCATCGCGCGACAATCCACATGGATCATCCGGACTTCGCCCGACGGCAGCTTGACCTGCGCATAGGTCTCTTCCTTGCCGCGCAGCGTCGCCACCTGCCCGGCGGAACGAACCAGCTTCGCACCACGCCCCGGCTGAAGCTCGATGCAGCAGATGTTGATGCCGACCGGAATATCCTTCAGTTTCAGCCAGTTGCCCGGTTTGAGCTCCGCTTTCGGCCCGTTCATCACCACGTTGCCGACCTTGATGCCGACCGGCGCGAGGATGTAGGACTTCTCTCCGTCCGCATAGGAGATGAGCGCGATGTTCGCCGTACGGTTCGGATCGTATTCGATCGAAACCACCTTCGCCGGAACTCCCTCCTTGTTGCGGAGGAAGTCCACCATCCGGTAGCAGCGCTTGTTGCCCGCGCCTCGGAAACGGGTGGTGATCCGGCCGTAATTGTTGCGGCCGCCGGTCGATTTCTTCCCTTTGACCAGACTCTTTTCCGGAGCCTTCGCGGTCAGCGTGGACGCATAGTCCATCACCGCCATGTGACGCCGGGAGGGAGTCACGGGATTAAAAGTTTTAACCGCCATTTCTGTATTCTCCCTCGTTAGATGATTTCAATGGTACCTTCAGACAGGGTCACGACCGCCTTCTTCCAGTCGGGGCAGCGCCCCATCTTCATGGAACGGCCGGCACGCTTCGCCTTGCCCTGATAGTTCATCACATTCACCGACTTGACCTTGACCTTGAATAACTCTTCAATCGCCCGACCGATCTCGATCTTCCCGGCATCCGCCTTCACCTTGAAGGTGTACTTCTGCTCCTGCATGAGAGCGTTGCACTTCTCGGTGACCACCGGCACGATAATGATATCAAACGCACTTCTCATTTCCGTATCTCCTTACGCCAGCCGCCGGATGAACGCATCCAGAGCATCCTTCGTGAAAAGGAGCTTCTTGAAGCGCAGAAGTTCATAGACATTGACTGAATCGGACTTGCGCAGCACCAGATTCGGAATGTTCCCGGTCGCGCAGATCGCAGTCTCGTCCAGCTCGGGCAGCGAAACCATCACCGTATCGTCGGCGACCTTCAGGTTCTTCAGAATCGCCACCGCGTTCCGGGTCTTGTGATCCGCCAGCTCAAACTTGTCGAGCACCACCACGTCGCCTTCGACGATCCGCTCGGAAAACGCACGCTTCAGCGCCAGCACGATCACCTTCTTGTTGACCTTCTTCGCGAACGAACGCGGACGAGGTCCGAAAATCGTACCGCCGCCGACCCAGACCGGACTCCGGCTCGAACCCGCACGGGCACGGCCCAGCCCCTTCTGACGGAACGGCTTGGCGCCGCCTCCGGAAACTTCGCCGCGCGTCTTGGTACAGGCGGTTCCGGCACGCTTGCCGGCAAGATAGCCGGTCACCGTATCATGCACGGCCTGCTCGCCCTTCTCCAGCTCAATCACACCCTCCGGAATGACATACTCTCCGACTCGGGTGCCTTTGCAGTCAAGGATATCCAAAGTATTCGACATCTTGTTCACCTGTTACTTCTTAGCGGCCGGCTTCTTGATCGCACTCCGGATCAACAAAATACCGCCGTTCGCCCCCGGGACCGCTCCCTTGAGCAGCAGCACATTGTCTTCCGCCATCACCCGGACGACCTGCAGATTCTGCACGGTGCGCCGCGCGTTGCCCATGTGTCCGGGCATCCGCTTGCCTTTAATCACGTTGCCCGGCCACTCGCAGCAGCCGATCGAACCCGTACGCCGGGTCCAGGCACCGCCGTGGCTGCCGCGGCCGCCGCCGAAACGGTACCGCCGCACGACACCCTGGAACCCGCGCCCCTTGGTCGTGCCAACCACATCCAGATAGTCGTTCGCCGCGAAAATATCCGCGGTCACCACCGAACCCGGCGCCGGCGTCTCATCCCCCGCCTCGGTCCGGATCTCGCGCAGAACCGAAGGCAGCTTCTCGCCGGTCACACCCGCCTTGGCCAGATGTCCGGCCCGGGCCTTCGTCACGTTCTTCGCCTTGCGCTCGCCGAATCCCAGCTGCACCGCCGAGTATCCGTCGCGCTCGACCGTCTTGACCCCGGTCACGACACACGGACCCGCCTGAACCACCGTCACCGGGATCAGCACGCCCTTCTCGTCGTAGACCTGCGTCATTCCGACCTTTTTACCGATTAAACCTTTCATTTTTTCTCCTTTCGTGAGAAACTGTTTCGATACTTGCCCCCAATCGGTCGGGGACCTTGGTATCTATGGATTCCGCCTTAGAATCCAGTCTTGAGCGTAATGTCCACGCCGGCAGGCAGGTTGAGCTTCTTGAGCTCGTCCACCGTCTTCGCCGTCGGATTGATGATGTCCAGCATGCGCTTGTGCGTGCGGATCTCGAACTGTTCCATCGACTTCTTGTCAACGTGAGGCGAACGGTTGACCGTCCAACGCTCGATCCGGGTCGGGAGCGGAACAGGTCCGGCAACCATGGAACCGGTGCGCTTCGCCGCTTCAAGAATCTCGTTGACCGACTGATCCAGAATCCGGTGCTCGTACGCCTGAAATCGAATCCGGATACGCTGGTTTTTTCCCGTAGCCATAGCTTATTTCTTCTCCACAATTTTATCTTGGATTTGTTTCGGAACTCGTTCGAAGTGCGCCGGTTCCATCGAGTAGGTGGCACGCCCGCGGGAGAGCGAACGGATCGCCGTCGCATACCCGAAAAGCTCCGCCAGAGGAATGTTCGCCTGCACCCGGCTCGCACCGTTGCTCCCGGCGTCGATGGTCACGATCTGGCCGCGCCGGCTGGTGATGTCGCCGATCAGGTCGCCGGTGTTTTCGTCCGGCGCATTCAGCTCCACCTTCATGATCGGCTCGAGCAGCATCAAGCCCGCCTTCTTCGCCGCATCCTTGAACGCCATCGATCCGGCGATCTTGAACGCCATTTCCGAAGAGTCGACCGGGTGGTAGGATCCGTCGATCAGCTCGACCTTGAAGTCGATCACCGGATACCCGGCCAGCACGCCGGAGGCCGCCGCTTCGCGGATTCCCTGCTCGATCGGTTTGATGTATTCCTTCGGAATATTGCCGCCGACCACCTTGTTCTCAAAAACGATCCCGCTGCCGCTTTCACCCGGAATCAGGTTGATGATACAGTGACCGTACTGGCCGCGGCCGCCCGACTGTCGGACGAACTTCATGTTCGAATCCGCCGGCGCACAGAGCGCCTCGCGGTAGGCCACCTGCGGCGCACCGGTGTTCGCCTCAACCTTGAACTCCCGGACCAGACGGTCCAGAATGATCTCAAGGTGCAGCTCTCCCATGCCGGAGATGATCGTCTGCCCGGTCTCCTCGTCGGCGTGAACCTGGAAGGTCGGATCCTCTTCGGAGAGCGCCACCAGCCCCTTCGAGAGCTTGTCGCGGTCACCCGACGACTTCGGCTCGACCGCGATCGAGATCACCGGCTCGGGAAATACCATCGATTCCAGCACGATCGGCTTCTCTTC
>CAZPWP010000244.1:0-4246 GCA_964590295.1 uncultured Victivallis sp. | reverse complement strand
GGCAGATGCACCTCTGTCAAACAACACGTCTCATCACAAAATTTGGGACATTATCCAAAATTTGGGACATTATCAAAAAAGTCGTTTCAGAGGCGTCAAGATGAGCTTGACGCATGAGAAAACGAGTGATTAACAGGAAATAGCCAATCGTTTTGAAATTGGCTCGTTTATCATTCCAGGAAGGAAAGGAGAGTACAATGAAGTTCAGAACAATGTCGCTTTTAGGTGCGATGGTTGCCGCCGGAAGTGTTTTCGCCGCCGACATTGCGTTGCCGAAGCCGGTGACGGAAGGGGGAATGCCGCTTCAGGAGGCTTTGGCGAATCGGCGCACCGACCGGAAGTTCCGTGAGAAACCGCTCTCGCGTGAGACGCTTTCGAATTTGCTCTGGTCTGCGATCGGCGTCAACCGTGCCGACGGCAAACGGACTGCGCCGACCGCCCGCAACCAACAGGAGATCACGCTTTACGTCTGTATTCCGGAGGGCACGTTCCGCTATGATGCGGCAGCGAACAAACTGATTCAGACCTCTGAAAAACGGGCAGGAGATGCACCGCTCATGCTCATCTATGTCGCGGATCTCGGGAAACTGCCGGAACGGCTCTGCCATGTGGATTGCGGATTTGTCGGCCAGAATGTCTATCTCTTCTGCGCTTCGGAGAAGCTGGCTACGGTTTTCCGCGGCAGTTTCCGGGAAGGGGATTACACGCCGTTGCTTGATTTGAAAGGAAAAGAGAAGATCCTTTACGTTCAGGCGGTCGGTTATCCGGAATAAATTCCGGCCCTGAAAAGCAGACCCGCCTCCGGTCGTGAGCTGTCGGACGCAAGGGCAGTGTCCGATATTTTGCGCACATTTGTTTCCGGGCGATTACAGATGACAAACGTGAGCCGGCGCAACCGAAGCATTCAACCGACAATACCGCGTTTCCCTTCTATGAATCGTACTGGGTGCGGCTCCATGGTTGTTTTTGTTTGCGCCGATGTTCATAATGCAGTTGCTGCGGAAAAAAAGCGCCGGATTGTTTTCTTCCCGGGGAAATAATCCACACAATGATTTGCCGGAAACTTGAGAAAACAATCCACCGGAGTATCATGGAAAATCATTTTCGACCTGTTCGTCATTTCGCGATTCCGTTTCCTCCTCCGCCTCCGCGGCATGGACACCGATGACGAATTCCCCGCGCCATTCGCGCGAACCGGCCAGCGCCGCCAGATCCGCCGCGCTCCCCCGGATCACCTCTTCGTGCAGTTTGGTCGCCTCGCGGATCACCGCAACCTGCGCCTCAGGCCCCGCCGCCTCCGCCAGCTCCGGCAGGGTCCGGGCGATCCGGTGCGGCGATTCGAAGAAGAAAACCGTCTTCCCTTCGTTTCGGATCGATTCGAAAAATTTCCGGCGCCGCCCAGACTTCACCGGCGGAAACGCCAGAAAAGTGAACTTATCCACCGGCAGCGCCGACGCCGTCACCGCAAAAGTGAGCGCCGATACCCCCGGAATCACCTCCGGCTCGATCCCGGCCCGCACCGCTTCACGCATCAGAAAAAAGCCCGGATCCGCCAGCGACGGTGTCCCGGCATCCGACACCGCCGCCACCGTAAGTCCTCTCTGAATCTCTTCGATCAACCCCTCCGCCTTGCGGTGTTCGTTGAACGCGTGAAAACTCATCAGCCGGGTGTGAATGTCGAAATGCGCCAGCAGCTGCCGGGTGTGCCGGGTGTCCTCCGCCGCGATGAGCTCAACGCTGCGCAGCACCTCCAGCGCCCGCAGCGTGATGTCATTCAGATTGCCGATCGGTGTGCTGACCAGATACAGTTTTCCACAACAAATTCCGTTTCCCTGCTGGATCTCCATTGCAAAATTCCATCCCGTGGTGTACACTATGCAAACGAAAAAGCGAGGCAGCCATCTTGGAAAACGACAACCGCGAACGCCTGGTAAAATTTCTCAGCTCCGCCGGAGCAGCCTCCCGCCGCGCCGCGGGGGAACTGGTCAAATCCGGCCGGGTCACCGTCAACGGCCGGGTCGTGCTGGAACCGGGAACGCGTCTCGCCCCCGGCGATCAGGTCACCCTCGACGGAACCCCGGTCCGCCCGCCGGAATCCCGGCTCTACATCATGCTCCACAAGCCGCGCGGCTACGTCTGCACCAACAGCGACCCCCATGCGGAACGCAAAGCCGTCGATCTCATCCGGCTCGATCCGCCGGTGCGGCTCTTCTCCGCCGGACGACTCGACAAGGAGAGCGAAGGTTTGCTCCTCTTCTCCAACGACGGAGCCTATGTCGAGGAGCTCACCCATCCCCGTCACGAGATCCTCAAACAGTACCATGTCCGGCTCACCCGCAATCTTTCTGACGCGGAACTCCAGCAGATCCGCGCCGGCATCGCCGACGACGGCGATATTCTCCGCGTCCGGGCGATCGACCGGATCGGCCCCGCCCGCTACCGCATCACCCTCAACGAGGGGAAAAAACGGGAGATCCGCCGCATCACCGCCGCGGTCGGCGCTCCGACGCTGCAACTCAAACGGGTCCGGGTCGGCAATCTGGAGCTCGGCGGCCTCCCGCCGGGTCAATGGCGCATGCTCACGCCGGAAGAGATCACTCTTTCGCGGAAACGGAATTGACCGCCTTCGACGGGTTCTCCGGAATCGCGGCGGGAGCTGCCGGGACAGGTTCCGCACGTTTCCCGCTCCCCTCCCCCGGAGAGAGCGCCGGGATGGCTTCCTCCGCCTTTTCGCCCGGCTTCGCCTCCGCGTTATCAGTGGAAGCCGGAACCGTCTCCTTCGCTTCCGTCTTGTCGACCGCAGTGTCGGGAGCGGCTTTCTCCGCCTTCGGGGCGGGAGCCCGTGACGGCTCTCCCCCCTCGGATTCCAGCTCCTCCAGTTCCCGGCCGCGCTCCGCCAGAATCCGGGCAACCTCCGCCCGGTTCTTCAGGTAGAGCGCCTTGACCACAATCTCGATCCGGGAGCGTTCCTCACCGCGCACTGAACTCACCTGGCTGCCGAAGGTATTGATTTCCATCGGCCTGCCGTCCGCCGACAGACTGCCGGGATTGAGCCGGACGGAAGAGGGAGGCGAAAAACTTGAATTCTCAATCCTATAGGTGCCGACCTTGACCTGCTTCGAACTGACCAGGCAGACCGCGTCCGCCCCCGCCTCACGGGCAGTGTCGAGCAGCTTCTCCCGGATGTCATACCCGAGCGTGCCGTCCGGCGCAGTGAGTACCGCGCGACCGATAATCCGATACTCGCCCGGCGGAATCTCCGTCCGGTTCTGGAAGAGCACCACCGGACGCGACATCGGCGTCGGTTCGAACTCCTGACCAACATATTCCAGATCGATGCAGCCCGCGGCAAGCAATCCGATTCCGGCGGCGAGCAGTGCCAGACCACGCCGTTGCTTCATTTGCCATCCCCCGTCTCGGTTTTGATCCGTTTCAGATTGAACTCCCACACCTGCCCGCGGCGGATCTTGCGGGCGTAGAACTCCGCGTTGCCATGCCGGTAAATGTCGCCGACCTTGGGCTGCCGCTTGAGCATCCGGGCGAACCAGACCGAAACCGGTTCCGCCCGGCGCGGCAGGTTCAGATGGGTGTCGCGGGTGAGCAGCGTCATCGGCACGCCCCCGCCGACCACCCAGACGAATTCACTCGGCGAGTAGAAGGTCCGCGGCAACGGATCGAATTCGTCGTCCAGATCCCCCAGCAGCTCCTCAACGATATCCTCCAGCGTCACCAGACCGAGCGTCTGCCCGGAAGCCGGATCGCGGACGATCGTCATATGGCAGTGCTGCGTCGCAAAACGCTCCAGCAGCTCCGAGGCGGTATCATCCGGCTCGGCGAACGCGATCGGCCGGAGAATATCGGTCAGATTCATCGCCCCCGGATGCGCCCGGAACGTCGCCACCAGCTCCTTGAAGTTCACGTAACCGATCACTTTGTTCCGGTTGCCCGCCTCGCAGACCGGATAGCGGGTGTGGAAATCGGTCCCGGTCGAGGCGATCGCCTCCGACAGCGTCTGGTCCGAAGAGAGGAAGGAAATGTTCTCCGCCGGCAGCATCACCATCCGCGCGGTCCGCTCCGAGAGCCGCGGCACCGCTTTGATGATCCGCTCCTGCCGAGTCGAGATCACCTGCGAACTGCGGGCCAGCGCCGCCAGCGCCGAGATCTCATCCGCCGTGCTCGGCTGTACCGGACGGCGACGCTCAAACGGACGATTGATGAAGTGCGAGAGCCTGATCAGCGGCAGGAA
>CAZPWP010000243.1:0-4252 GCA_964590295.1 uncultured Victivallis sp. | reverse complement strand
ATCGCCGATCTTGTAGTTCACGCCGCAGTAGAAAAGGATGCGCTCCGTCAACGTCGTTTTGCCGGCATCGATGTGCGCCATGATGCCGATGTTGCGGGTGTCCTTCAACGCCACCTTGCGGTGGGGGGACTCATGAAATTGAGTCTTGTCAACCTGGGTGCCCATAATCTTCACAGCCCCGACTGATTACCAGCGGTAATGGGCGAACGCCTTGTTCGCCTGCGCCATTTTGAAGGTGTCTTCTTTCTTCTTGATCGAAGACCCGGTGTTGTCGAACGCATCGAGCAGCTCCCCGGCGAGCGATTCGGTCATCGATTTGCCCTTGCGGCTGCGCGAATAGGTGGTGATCCAGCGCATGGCCAGCGCCACCTGACGCTCCGGATCGACCTCGATCGGAACCTGATAGGTCGCACCGCCGACCCGGCGGCTCTTGACTTCCAGCTTCGGCTTGACATTCTCCAGCGCCTGCATGAACACGTCGATCGCCGGCATGTCCGGCTTCTTGCTCTGAATCACATCCAGCGCGCCGTAAACGATGTTCTGCGCGGTGGACTTCTTGCCGCGGGTCATGATCGTGTTGATCAGCCGGGCAACCAGTTCGCTGTTGTACTTCACGTCGGGAACAAGATCCCGCTTGACTGCTCTGCGTCTTCTCATCTGTTGCGTACCCTGTATGAAAGTGAAAAAACCTGATTATTTCTTCTTTCCCTTGGCCGCGGTCTCCTGGCCCGGCTTCGGCCGCTTGGCGCCGTACTTCGAACGCCCCTGCCTGCGTTTGTCCACGCCGAGGCTGTCGAGCGCGCCGCGAACGATGTGATAACGGACGCCGGGGAGGTCACGGACACGACCGCCCTTGACCAGGACCACCGAGTGCTCCTGCAGGTTGTGGCTCTCTCCGCCGATGTAGGCGGTAACTTCCTGCCCGTTGGTCAGGCGGACACGGGCGATCTTGCGCAGCGCGGAGTTCGGTTTCTTCGGGGTGCGGGTGGTCACCTGGAGGCAGACCCCGCGGCGCTGCGGACAGGCGCTCAACGCCTTCGACTTGCTTTTCTTGACCTTCTCTTCGCGTCCAAGACGCACCAGCTGGTTGATTGTCGGCATAACAACTTCCTAATCTTTTATACTTAAAATACCACTGTTGATTCTATTCGGCATACATCAAAGAATCATAAAATAATACCGCAAAGCACTTTTTGCAAATATTTCAGGCGCTTTTTCGGCAAAAAAAGTTTCAATACACCGAATTTTCCGATACGCCGCCCCCTCCCGCAGGGGGAGAAGACCGGCCCATCGGACCGGGTTTCAGCCGGCTCTCAGAACTCATCCTCCCCGGAATCCTCCCCGAATTCAGCCGCGGCATCCTCAAAGCCGTCGCCCACTTCGGGAATCAGTTCGCGCGCCTCATCCGGCAGATCGCCCTCCTCGTCATCATCGCCGACGTCGACCTTCGAATGGTCCGAATCGGTATCGCGCCATGCGGCCGCAATCTCTTCGACCGAACGCTCCGGCTCCTGCGTCGGCAGCTCCTCCTCGATCTCCGTGCCGAGATACTTCAGCCGGATCGCCTGCATCGCCTCAGTCCCGGTACCGGCCGGAATCAGATGCCCGGTGATCACGTTCTCCTTGAAGCCGGTCAGGTTGTCCACCTTGCCGATCGTCGCCGCCTCGGTCAGGATCCGGGTGGTGTCCTGGAACGACGCCGCCGAGATGAAGCTCTCCGTCTCCAACGCCGCCTTGGTGATACCCAGCAGGATCGGCTCGGCTTCCGCCGGCTTGCCGCCCTTCCCGATCACCTCGCGGTTGACCCGGTCGAACTCGGTCCGGTCGAGCTGCTCGCCCGGCAGGTAATCGGTCGAGCCGGATTCGGTGATCCGCACCTTCTGCATCATCTGACGGATGATGATCTCCACGTGCTTGTCGTTGATTTCCACACCCTGCGCCCGGTAGACCAGCTGAATCGCGTCAACCAGATGGCGCTGCAGCTCGTGGATGCCGCACACCTCAAGCAGCGTGTGCGGAACGATCGAGCCCTCGGTCAGCTTCTGCCCCTTGCGGACGAAGTCGCCCTTGCTCACCGTAAGATGCTTGTGCGCCGGAATGTTGTTGTGCTCCTCGGTCATCCCCGACTCCGGATCCCGGATCAGCAGCTGCCGCCGGCCGCGGGTCATCTTGTCCACCTCGACGTAACCGTCGATGCGGGCGATCTCGGCCACATCCTTCGGAACGCGCGCCTCGAAGAGCTCCGCGATCCGCGGCAGACCGCCGGTGATGTCCTTGTTCTTCGCCGACTGCCGCGGCACGCGCGCCACAACCATACCGGGGGTCACCTTCGCCCCCGCCCTGGTCATCAGCACCGCGCCCGCCGGCAGCGGGTAGTTCGCCAGAAACGCACCGTCGTCCCCCACGATCACGATCTGCGGATGCAGGTCCTCGCGGTGCTCCATCACCGTGCTCTGGTCGGCGCCGCCGCGCTTCTGCCGCTGCAGCGTCACACCTTCGACCAAGTCGTGCAGCTCCACCGTACCGGCCTCTTCAATGATGATCGGTACGTGGTTTGCTTCCCACTGCACGAACACCTCGTTCGCCTTGACTGTGTCGCCGTCGTTCTTGTCGAGCACCGCGCCCGCTTCCAGTTCGTAACGATCGAGCTCCGCTTCACGCAGCGCATCCGACCAGAAGTCGTAGTCCTTGTTGTAGACGGTGCCGAGCGCCTCGGCCTCGAACTGGGCGCGCTCCCGCGCCGCCTTCTCCGCCGTCTTCGCCACCTCCGGATCGTAGACGATCACGTAGCCGTTCTTGTTGACGACCACGGTCTTGCCCTTCTGATTCTTGATGGTGCGCACGTTCATGAGTTTGATCACACCCTCGTGACGCGACGCGATCACCGGCTGCTTGTAGGCGCTCGACGCGGTTCCGCCGATGTGGAACGTACGCATCGTCAGCTGCGTACCGGGCTCGCCGATCGACTGGGCGGCGATGATGCCGAGGGCGTCGCCCTCCTTCGCCTGCCGGTCGCTGGCCAGGTTCCGACCGTAGCACTTCACGCAGACACCGTGCAGCGTCTCGCAGGTCAGCGTCGAACGGATCAGCACCCGCTGAATCCCGCGCTTCTCAATCACATCAACCACATCCGGCGTGAACTCCTCGCCGGCGGAGATGATGAGCCGCCCGTCCGCAAACGCGGGGTCGCGGATGTCCTGCGCGCTGAACCGGCCGAGAATCCGGTCGCGCAGCGGCATGATCACCTCGTCGCCCTCGATGATGGCACTGGTCCAGACACCTTTGGTGGTGCCGAAGTCCGCCTCGCGGCAGATGATGTCCTGCGCCACGTCGACCAGGCGGCGGGTCATGTAGCCGGAGTCCGCGGTCTTCAGCGCGGTGTCAGCCAGCCCCTTGCGGGCACCGTGGGTCGAGATGAAGTATTCCAGCACCGACAACCCCTCCCGGAAGTTCGAGATGATCGGTCGTTCGATGATGTCGCCCGACGGCTTCGCCATCAGTCCGCGCATACCGGCCAGCTGACGGATCTGGTCCTTGCTGCCGCGCGCGCCGGAGTCGATCATCGCGTACACCGGGTTGATCTCCCCGCGGCGCGAGGCGGTCTCCAGCCGGATGAACAGCTCGTTCGCCACCGCGTTACTCGCCTGCGTCCAGATGTCGATCACCTTGTTGTGACGCTCTCCCTCGGTCAGCAGACCGTTGTTGTACTGTTCGAGCACGTTGTCGATCTGCGCGCGGGCGTTTTCAATGATCTCCTCCTTCTTTTCGGGGACCTGCAGGTCCTCGATCGAAATCGAGAGTCCCGCCAGCGTCGCATGACGGTAGCCCATGTCCTTGAGGTCGTCCAGCAGCTTGATCGTGGCCTCGTGTCCGGCGATCTTGTAGGAGTCGCTGATCAGACGGCCCAGCTCCTTCTTCTTGGCGATCTGGTTGTAGAAGCCGAGGCGCTTGTCCCAGATCTCGTTGAAGATGCAGCGGCCGGGCGTCGTCAGGATGAACTTGCTCTCCTTGTCACCGTACAGGGTGTCCTTGCCGAAATCCGGATTCGGAATCTTCACCGCATCATGGATCTTCAGAAAGCCGGAGTGCATCGCGAAGAGCACCTCGAAGTGGTCGCGATAGAGCTTCGCCTTGTCCTTGTTGCGCGGCTCGCAGGTCAAATAGTAGCTGCCCAGCGTGATGTCCTGCGTCGGCGAGGCGATCGGCTTGCCGTTGGCGGGCGAGAAGATGTTGTTCGGCGCGAGCATCAGCA
>CAZPWP010000242.1:0-4257 GCA_964590295.1 uncultured Victivallis sp. | reverse complement strand
GAAAAAACTTCAGCAGCAGACCCGGCAGCAGACCCAGCAGGCGAAACAGCAGAATCAGCAGAATCAGCAGAATCAGCAGAATCAGCAGAAATCTGCCGATCAGTCGCTGGATGACGCCCGTCGGAGCGCCGAAGAGTTGAAGCAGAAGGCGGAGGAGATCAAGCAACAGGATTTGAGCAAACAGGCACAACAGGCAAAGGAGGAGCTCGACCGCGCAAAACGCTCCCGGGAGGAAAACCGGAAGGACGAGGCGGATCAGCATCTGGAAAAAGCGCTGGAAGCTCTCGGCGGTTCCGATCAGGACCAGAAAGATCAGAAGGATCAGAAAGACGACCAGGAAAAAAAACAGCAGGAGCAGCAAAACCGGCAGCAGGCACCGGAAACCCGTCAGCCTCAGCCTCAGCCGCAGCAATCCGAGCAGCAGGAGGGGAAGATGGATGAAAAGACCGCCGGCCAGCTTCTGGAAATGATGGCCGATGAGGAAAAGCAGCTCCGGGATAATTTGAAAAAACTCCAGCGCGGCCGTCAGCCCCGCATGGAAAAGGATTGGTGACAATAATGATGAAACATTTTCTCAAACTGTTTCTATTCGCCGCGTATTCCGTGGCGCTGCATCTATCTGCCGCGGCTCCGGCAGTCTCCGTGGCGGTCTCCCCGGCCTCCGTCGCAGCGGGAGAGCGGGTCACATTTTCGCTGACGCTTGACCGGCGTCTCACCGATCCGCTCCAGCTGCCGCCGCTGGAAAACGGGCGCTGGATCACCAACTCGGTCAGTCAACGCATGGAGAGCATCAACTTCAATACCTCCTGCACTTATGAGATTCCGATCCAGACCGAACGGGAGGGGACGCTGAAGATTCCCGCCTTCACCTTCCGCCTCGACGGGAAGGAGGTGACCACCCGGCCGCTGGAGATCAAAGTCCTGCCGCCCGGGTCACAGCCCGCGGTACAGAACTCCAGCGACAGCCTCACGATGAAGGAGGCGGCCTTCGGAACCATCCGCGTTCCAGAGGAACGGCGCACCTTCTACGTCGGCGAGGAAATTCCGCTCGAACTCAACCTCTGGCTGCTGCCCGCCCTGCGCGCCCGCCTGGCGGAGTATCCGGAACTCTCCGGGCTGGACAATGCGGTGTTCCGCGACTACTCCGGCAGCAATCCGCAGATGCGCCGGTTCGACCGACCGACCGAACGCCGGGAACTGCTCGACAACCGCTACTACGGCGTGCTCACCTTCCGGACCGCCTTCCGGGCGACCGTGCCAGGTAAGCTCACCCCGGGTGCCGGTGCCACGGTCAGCATCGTCCGAGACGACGGCCGCCGGGCGCGCCGTCCCCGTTCCCCCTTCGACGACGATTTCTTCGACTCGTTCTTCTCACGGGAGAACCGGGTGCCGTACCGGGTCTCCTTCGAACCGGGTCCGGAACTCACCATCAAGGCGCTGCCGGCCGCGCCGGCGGACTGCATCAATCTCGGCCTGATCGGCAACTGGGAAGTGACCTGCCGCTTCGACCAGAATTCCGGCAAAGTGGGCGAGCCGCTCTCGCTCAACATAACCGCCGTCGGCGACGGCTCCCCGGAGACCTTCGCCACACCGAAACTCAAGCTTGACGGCTTCCGCGTCTATCCCGGCGAGGTGAAGAAGAGCACGCCGGACAGCCGCAGCCGGATCGAACTCAAATATGCGCTGATCCCGCTCGTTCCGGGCGAGAAGAGCATTTCGCTGAAATTCGTCACCTTCCAGCCCGGCACCGGGAAGTATGTCCGGCACAGTTTCGAACTGAAACTCCCGGTCGTCAAGAGCGACCGGCCGCTCTCCGGAACCGTTTCCGACAGCACACCGGCGGTGGAGGCGGAGCATGCCGTGATTCCGGAACCGGAGGTGGCGAAGATTCCCGCCCCCCGTGAGGAGCTCTTCTACATCAAGGCGGCACCGGGCTCCGGCGTCTCGCTGCCGCTGATCCACAACCGGATCGGCTGGATCCTGCTCTTCCTGCTCGGCGGACCGTTCGCGACAATCCTGCTCGAATGGCGCTTCCGCCACCGGGAACGGCTGGAACATGACCCGGAATTTGCCCGCCGTATCGCCCTGCGCAAACAGCTGCCGCAGCTGCTCAGGCGGCTCCGCGGCGAGAGTGATGCCGCGCCGGTGCTCCGCGACGAAGCGGTGCCTTATCTCGCAGAAACGCTCCACCTGCCGCCCGGCGCGGGCGCCTCGGAGATCGCCCGCAAGATCGATGATCCGGAACTCGCCGCCCTCTTCAACTCCCTCGAAGCGGAGAGCTTCAAACCGGCGGGGAGCGAACACACGCCGGTCACGCTGACACCCCAGCTGCGCAGCCGCCTCGCCGCACTGCTCAAGCGGCTGTCTCTTTTCGCACTGGCGTTTCTGGCGCTGACCGCAGTCGCCTCGCAGGGATTAAACGCCTTCAACGCCGATTTTGAAAAGGGGGATTTCAAAGCCGCCGCCGCGCACTATGAAAAACAGCTCAATCCGACGGCACCGGCCCCGAACGTGCTCTACAACCTCGCTTCAGCCCACTACCGGCTCGGCGATCTGCCGCAGGCCCGGCTCCGGTTCGAACAGGCTCATCTGCTTTCTCCGCGCGACTCCGAGACACTGGAGAACCTCAATCTGGTCAACCGCAAGCTCGTGCAGCCGGAGATCGACACCACCGGGAGTCCCGGCGCGCTGCTGACCTGGTGCCGCGACCGGCTGCGCCCCGACGACTACCTCACCGTCGCCGCCGCGATGTTCGCCGTGCTCTGCCTCGCCTTCGGACTGCGCCGTTCGCTCCGCCGCAATACGCTGATCGTCGTCGAGAGCGTCGCGACGGCGCTTCTGATACTCTCGCTGGCGGCAGCCGCCGCGCAGACTGTCGGCCCGTACAATCCGGACCGGGCGATCATCATCGGGAACACGCTGGAACTGCGCTCGCTCCCGGCCTCGTCGAGCGGCCGGGCGGAGGCGACAATTCCGGGCGGCAGCACCGCGTTCATCGTCGAACGGCGCGGCGACTGGGTCCGGCTGCGGGTCAACGGCCGCGACGGCTGGGCGCCCGCAGCTCAGGTGAAACTCATCTTCCCGGGAGGAATCTTCTACTGATTCCATCCCCGCGGGGAAAACAAAAAAAAGGGAATATCATGTCGAACATCATCGGTACCGCTCTCACAAAGTCCGCCACAAAAGTTCTGTTCTGCGGCGCGGGGGAACTGGGCAAAGAGGTGGTCATCGCCATGCAGCGCCTCGGCGTGGAGGTTGTGGCGGTGGACCGCTACCACAATGCCCCCGGCATGCAGGTCGCGCACCGCTCCTACACCATCAACATGCTCGACGGCAAGGCGCTGCGGCAGGTGATCGAAACGGAGAAGCCGGACTTCATCGTCCCGGAGGTCGAGGCGATCGCCACAGACACGCTGATCGAACTGGAAAAAGAAGGGTACCATGTGATCCCGACTGCGCGGGCCACACGCCTTACCATGAACCGCGAAGGGATCCGCCGCCTCGCCGCCGAAGAGCT
This sequence comes from uncultured Victivallis sp., assembly GCA_964590295.1. Taxonomy (GTDB): domain Bacteria; phylum Verrucomicrobiota; class Lentisphaeria; order Victivallales; family Victivallaceae; genus Victivallis. The sequence goes on along the minus strand of CAZPWP010000242.1, from coordinate 740 downwards.
GGGCGTGCCGACCAGCCCCTATCGCTTCGCCGCCTCCCGCGAGGAGTTCGACGCGGCGGTGAAGGAGATCGGCATCCCCTGCGTGGTCAAACCGATCATGAGCTCCTCGGGCCACGGCCAGAGCACGATCAAATCCGAGGCGGATATCGACGCGGCATGGAAGAACGCCCAGGAGGGTGGACGCGCCGGAGCCGGAAAGGTGATCGTCGAAGGATTCGTGGCGTTCGACTACGAGATCACGCTGCTGACCGTCCGCCACGCCGGGGGGACCACCTTCCTCAAACCGATCGGCCACCATCAGGTCAGCGGCGACTATCAGGAGTCCTGGCAGCCGCAGCCGATGAGCGAAGCGGCCGTCGCCGAAGCCCGGCGGATCGCCGGACTGGTCACCGGTGCGCTCGGCGGCAGGGGCATCTTCGGCGTCGAACTCTTCATCTGCGGCGACAAGGTGCTCTTCAGCGAAGTGAGTCCGCGGCCCCACGACACCGGCATGGTGACGATGATTTCGCAGGATCTCTCGGAGTTTGACCTCCACGCACGCGCCATTCTCGGACTGCCGATTCCGAACATCGCCTTCCACGGTCCCTCCGCCTCGAAGGCGATCGTCGCCGAAGGAGTCTCGGATCAGGTCGCCTTCGATGGCGTCGACAAGGCGCTGGAAGAGCCCGACACCCAGGTACGGCTCTTCGGCAAACCGGAACTCAAGGGGCACCGCCGCCTCGGCGTCTGCCTCGCCCGCG
>CAZPWP010000241.1:0-4261 GCA_964590295.1 uncultured Victivallis sp. | reverse complement strand
GCCCGTCTCCCCCTCGCCATGGGGCCGGCTGGGCGCTTACTTTCCATTTCATCGCGGCGTTTTTCTCAAAATATGTTCATTTCCGGCAAGAACCGTCGAAGACCTTTTTTGGGGGGGAACCATTCCGCCTTGTCCATGGAACGCAAAAAGGAATTATATTTCCGCAAAATGATATCATATGGCTGGATCCGTCTGTTGCTATTCATCGCAAATTAAGGTATAATATCCCTGGTCAACCGGAACCGGATTTCGTCCGCAAATTCTGGTGAAGAAGCTTTTGAAAAAAAGGTTTACAGTAAGACAATCAAGTTTGTCCCGGAGAGACCGCTTCTCCGGGACAATGGAAAGACAGGGTTGTTTCGAAGAAAGAGTGAATAAAATCAACCTGGACCGGTCAGGTCCTGCCCGAAAATGAAATCTTCCCCCATTCACGTTGTCAGCACGTTCCATTACGACGTGCTCTATCTCAAGGATTACGACGAATATCTCGAGCAGGCGCTGGCGATCATCGACCGCGCGCTGGAGATCCTCGAAACAGAGCCGGACTACCGCTTCACCATCGAACAGGTGATCCTGGTGCGTGAATATTTCCGCAGCCGTCCGGAGCGGCGCGAAGCCATGCGTGCACTGGCGCAGGCGCAGCGCCTCTCGTTCGCGCCCGGCATGTTCGTCATGCCCGATATGAATATGATCGACGGCGAATCGCTCTTCCGCCAGGCAAAGGTCGGCCGGGAGTGGCTCGCCGAACACCTCGGCGTCGTTCCCGAGGCGTGCTGGATCGCCGACTGCTGGGGCCACCACGCTCAGCTGCCGCAGATCCTTCGCCAGTCCGGATATTCCGCCTACTTCTTCTGGCGCTGCATGCGGCCCGACGTCGCCCGGAGCGATTTCCTCTGGCGGGGGCTGGACGGTACGAAAATCGTCACCCACTGGCTCTCGCACGGCTATGCCGGAATCCACTTCCCCGACAACGGCGGCGGCGGCGTCGAAAACCGGCTGGAACTGCAGATCGCCGAAGCTTCCGGACGGGCGATTGAGACCCTTGCCGACCAGCTGCACACCTACGGCGAATTCGGCGCCACACTGATCTGCAACGGCGGGGATTTCTGCATTCCGCAAGCCGGCGCCCCCGCCACGCTCCTGGAACTCAACCGCAATCCAGACGCCGAACTGCGCTTCTCCACCCCCGCCGGTTACCATCATGCGGTGGACGAATCCGCACTCGACACCTTCGACGGAGAATTCAACGCCGCCTTTCAGGGAACCTGTTCGACCAACATCGCGATCAAACAGCTGCTCTGGAGCCGTCGGGAGGCGCTGTTGGCCGAGGAGAGCTTCCGCACGACGCGCGGCCTCGCTGTCGGCAATCTCTCCGATGCGTGGGAGACGCTGCTCACCCATCAGTTTCACGACACCATCTGCGGCACCGTTACGGATGCGGCGCTGCTTCGCGCCCGTGGCGAACTTGAAGGACTCCACGTTGGAACTTCCTCACCGGCAGCGCTCTACAATCCCGCTTCCCATGCCCGGCGCGAGGTGCTGGAGCTTGCGAATGGAAGGCGCGTGATCGCGGAGCTCAAGCCGTTCGAAACGAAACCGTTCCAAACTCTGGAAACGGCTCCGGCACGGGAGAAGCTTCCCGCGCTTCCCGGGGAGTTCCGCAACCGTTTCTACTCCGTGCGGTTCGGGCGGGACGGTTTCCTCGAAAGCCTCCGCACGCCCGCCGGATTCGAACTGGTTGACACGGACTCGCCCGCCCGCTTCGGCGCGCCGGTCATGCGGAACGACAACGGCGACAGCTGGCTGCTCTACGAGGGGCCGGTCGACGGCGGCAGCCGGGCGGCGGCATTCACCTGCAACTATGCCGATCCGCTCGAACGCGAACCCGGCGCCGATGGGCTGATCAATCGGAAGAACGTCTATCCGAAAATTGAATCGGTGGAGTGTTTCCGGTCGGCGGAATCGTTCCGGATCGTCCAGCGCGGGGTTCTCCGGTTCTGGCGCAACCGGGTGGAGTTCTCCCTGCAAAGCGACTTCGACGCGGATTCTCCGCTGATCCGCTACCGGCTGGAACTGATGCCGCACGGGCGGCACTACCGGCTGCGCACCGCGTTCCCGACCACGCTGCGGAACGGTACGATCCGGCACGAGATTCCCTTCGGACTGCAGAAGCGCGGCCATTCGGAGTATCCGGCGCAGAGCTTCTGCGACTATGCCGCATCGGGGGCCGGACTCACGCTGCTCAACCGGGGGATTCCCGGAAACAACGTCGATGAGAACGGCGTGATGCTGCTCAGTGTCTTCCGCTCCGCCGCGATGGAGTACAAGTGCGAAAGCGAACTTTCGTTCAATGACGGGGTCCCGCACACGCTGGAGTACGCGCTGATGGCGCGCGACGGGGAATCGCCTGCCCCGGTGCTGGTCCCGGCGGAGCTTTACGCCCGCCCCGTATACGAAACGATCGATCTGCCGGTGCGGTACGACTTTACCGGAATCGCTCTGCCGGAGAATGTCCGGATCAGCGCGCTGCGGGAGTCGGGCGGCGGAATCTTTCTCCGGCTGTATGAGGCGCTCGGGCAGGGGGCGGATGTCCGCTTTGTCCTGCCGGAAGGATTGGCTTCCTGGTGCGGGGCCGACGGGGTGGAGAATCCGCAGGGGACGCCGTGTTCCGGAGCAGTCTCGTTCCGGCTGGCTCCGTTTGAAATCCGCAACCTTCTGCTGCTGCCGGGCGGCCGGTCGACGGAGTTCCCGCCCGGTCAGAGCCCCGGGCGGTAGCGTTTTTCGCGCAGCTCTTCCGGGGAGAGCCCGATCCGTTTGCGGAAGATCCGGTAGAAGGCCGAATACTCCGCGTAGCCGCACCGCGCCGCGATCTCCTTGACCGTCAGGCGGGTCTGCAGCAGCAGATTGACCGCCAGCCGGAGCCGGGCCCGGGTGATGTAGGCGTGCAGCGGCGTGCCGGTCTGCTCGCGGAACACCCGCGAAAGGTGTTCCCGCGACACCCGGAAACTGCGCGCCAGTTCGCCCGCGTCGAGCCGTTCGGAAAGGTCTCCGGCGATCCGGTTCTGCACATCGCTGACCAGCGCGCTGTGCGGCGACTGCCGCAGCTCCTCCTCGACCGGGGAGCAGAGTTCGTGGAGCACGTCGAACACCAGTTTGCCCCCCTCCATCGGCGTCATCATCAGCACTTCGTCCTCGTAGTGCCGGTAGCTGAACAGCCGCCGGACCAGCGGCGAATTGGGCGGCACGTCGAAAAGATACCCGTAGGTGCGGTTGATCTCGGCGATGAGATCGTGCAGCGTATCGCCGTAAAAGGCCATCCAGAGGAAGTTCCACGGTTCGGTGCCGTCCGGCGGATAGTAGTAGCACACCTCCGGATCGTTGTGGTTGTGCAGAAAGGCCCGCCCCGGCGTGAGCTCGTAATCGCTCCCGGCGATTCGGATGCCGCCGCGCCCGCCGATGGTGATCGAGAGCTGGCCGCCGCCGTCGGCGCGCAACCGCCCGTCCAGCCGGTAGCGCCGCTCGTGCTGGAGCTCTTCGACCACCATTTCCGGCACCGGCAGATTCCCCAGCGGACGGTGCACTTCGAAGTGCACCTGCCACTTCCGGACATTTCTGAATTCCATGGTTTCTTCCCTTGTCTCCTGTTTATTCTACACGAAAAAAACAGATTTTCAACCGATTCTCACAAAAGTTTTTTGAATATCACAAAAAGCAATGTGAAAACGGCTTGTTTTTCCCTTTTAAACTCCTATACTAAGAAGCAGGACAGAATTTCCTGTCACAATAAGGAGTGAAAAATGGCTAAAATCAACGTCACCATCTGGAATGAGTTCCGTCACGAAAAAGAACATGAAGAGATCCGGAAGATCTATCCGGAGGGGATCCACGGCGCCATCGCGCGAGGGATCGCCGCGGACGATCTGAACATCCGCACCGCTACGCTCGACGATCCGGAGCACGGCCTCACCGACGAGGTCATCGCCGCCACCGACGTGCTGATCTGGTGGGGACACTGCGCACACGCCGAAGTGCGCGACGACATCGTGGCGAAGGTGCACAAGCGCGTTCTGGAAGGGATGGGGCTGATCGTGCTGCACTCAGGCCACTTCTCGAAGATCTTCCGCGCCGTGACCGGCTGCAGCTGCTCGCTCAAGTGGCGCGAGGCGGGGGAAAAGACCCGGCTCTGGAACATCGCGCCGACCCACCCGATTACCCGGGGAATCGGGGAGTATTTCGAGCTGGAGCATGAGGAGATGTACGG
>CAZPWP010000240.1:0-4261 GCA_964590295.1 uncultured Victivallis sp. | reverse complement strand
TCGACTGCGTCGCAATTGCTCCTTGCTGCTTCGCGTTCCGCCAGGCAGTCCTCTCCCATGCGCTCGCGGCGCTGACCGCGCTTAACAGAGCGTGAAAGAGGTGTGACGTATGGCAAAGACCGTCGAAGAGGCAAAAATATGGTACACCCATAGGGATTTGAACCCCAAACCTTCTGGTCCGTAGCCAGACGCTCTATCCAATTGAGCTATGGGTGCACTTGTTTTGCGATTTTTTTAAATATATCCCGTGAATCGGCGTTTGCAAGCTTGAAACGAGAAAAAATCGCGTTTTTTCCTCACCGTCTGCCGAACCGTTTCTCAATCTCCCGGTAGGTGAGGGTCACCATCGTCGGCCGCCCGTGCGGGCAGAGCGTGCCCTGGCGGCATTCGCCGAGGCGGTGCAGCAGCTCCTTCGCCAGTTCCGGTGTCAGTTCGTCGTGCGCTTTGATCGCTGCCCGGCAGGCGGCTCGGGCGACGTATTCGAGTTCAACCGGAATCCTGTCGCCCTGATTCTCCTGCAGCTCCTGCAGCATGTCCGGAATCAGCTCCTCCAGCGGGCGGCGCGTCATCATCGAGGCGGGCAGCCCGTTGAGCATCACGGTGTTGCTCCCCAGCGGCTCGATGTCGAACCCGAGCACTTCAAAGAGTTTGCGGTAACGGAGCAGCAGCGTGCACATCGGCAGCGGCAGCTCCAGCGTCTGCGGCAGCAGCAGCGCCTGCGTGGGGGCATCCCCGCCTTTCGCCTCATCCAGCAGCTTCTCGAACATAATCCGTTCGTGCGCCGCGTGCTGGTCGATCATCACCAGTCCCCGGCGGCCCGAGGCGAGGATGTAGGTCTGATCGAGGATGCCGAGCACCTCTTCCGGCCAGTCGCCGTTGAACGGCGCGGCGGCGGTCGCCGGGAACGGTGCCGGTTCGACGGCGGGAGGCGGTTCCGCGGTATCGGGGGAGGAGGGAACCGTTGTGGCGGTTTCCCGCGGCGGCAGCAGCTCTTCCGGCAGGTCGGAATCCGAAGTGATCCGCTCCCCGGGTGGATCGGTCAGGAACAGCGTCTCGGTCGGAGCGGCATCCGGAAGCGGGTCCGACGGAGCAGAAATGGGAGGATCCAGATTCAGGGAGGGCTGCTCCGCCTCCTTCGGCTGATAGTGGACTCCGGCGCTGTCGAGGAGCAGCCGCAGCGGCACTCTGCCGTCGAGCGGCAGCGCCGATTCGTCAATGCGTTGCGGAGACGGTACTTCCCGCGAGCGTTTGAGCGCGTTGCCGATGGCGGCGGTTACTGCCCGGGTGATCGCGAACTCATGCTTGAAGCGGATCTCCCGCTTGGCCGGGTGGACATTGACGTCGACCTCTTCCGGCGGGAGAGAAAGAAAGAGCACGGCGGGCGCGTACCGGCTGCTTTCGGTGAGCGTCGCGTAACCGTCGCGGATCCCCCGGTAGATCGCGGCGGATTCGACCGCGCGCCCGTTGACGAAGGTGCGCTGTTCCCGCCGGGAGTTGCGGGTGAAGCCCGGAGCGGCGGTGAATCCGGTGATGGTGATGCCCGATTCTGTGTGGTTCACCGGCCAGAGGTTTTCGACGAAGGGGCGGCCGAAGAGCTCCCGCAGCCGGGATTCCGGCGCAGGGGAGGCCGGGCTGCGAAACGCCGTTCTGCCGTCGATCCGCAATTCGAATCCGACTTCCGGACGGGGCAGTGCCAGGGAGACCACCATCTCTTCGATGTGGTGCGCCTCGGTCGCCGGGGATTTGAGGAATTTTTTCCGGGCGGGAGTGTTGAAGAAGAGGTCGCGTACCTGCATGACGGTGCCGACGGCGCATCCGGCGGGGGCGGCGTCGATCAGCTTCCCGCCTTCGATCCGGACCCGGGTCCCCTCGAGCATCTCTGCGGTACGGGTGAGAATGGTGAACCGGCTGATGGAGGCGATCGACGGCAGCGCTTCCCCGCGGAATCCGAGGGTGGTGATCCGGTCGATGTCGTCGGCGGTGAAGATCTTGCTGGTGCCGTGCGGTTCGATGCAGAGCAGCGCGTCGTCGGCATCCATGCCGGAACCGTTGTCGGAGACGCTGATCAGCCGGGAACCGGCCCGTTCGATCTCGATGCGGATGTGGGTGGCTCCCGCGTCGATGGCGTTTTCGACCAGCTCCTTGACCACCGAGGCGGGGCGTTCGATCACCTCGCCCGCGGCGATCCTGTTGCTGAGCTGTTCGTTCATCACCTTGATCTTGCTCATGGTGCGGATTCCTCCTGGGGTTCTCCGGGCGCCCGCCACTCCGCGCGGGGCACGGCGATGAGGTCGGGCGGGGCGACGGTCAGCGGTTTCTGCCGGTTCCGCTCCGCCCGGGCGAAACTGATCCGGGCCTCCGGCAGGTCGCCGAGCGCCTGATAAGCCCGGCTGAGGTTGTAGTCAATGAACTCGTTCTCCGGCGCGAGGGTGTGCGCCTTGTGCAGCTCCTTGATCCCCGCTTCGAAGCTGCCGTTCTCCACCAGCAGCATGCCGAGATTGTTGCGGGTCACGGCGTCATCGGGATTTCCGGCGAGCAGCTCCCGGCAGGTGAGGATGGCGTCGTCGTTCCGGCCGGTTTCGTACAGCATACGAACCTGCAGCCGCCGGATCGAGGCGTTTTCCGGTTCCAGCCGGACCAGCCGGTTGAGCATCAGGAGAGCTGCCGGGAAATTCTTCGATTCGATCAGATTGTTCGCCCGGGTACGGAGCTGCCAGATCATCCGGGGGCGGGCGGTGAGGTCGCCGTTCCCCTGCCGCGGCGGCGGGGCGTCATAGGAGGAGATCACCGCGACGGTGGCGGCGGCGGTGGCGGTCAGGGCGCCGAGCAGGGGGAAGAAGCCTCCATCCATCGCTCACTCCTCGTCCGCCGGAAAGGGGGCGGTGCAGGCGCACGTGTGCCCGGGCGCAACTTCGTGCAGTTCCGGCCGGGCGGCGCGGCAGTGCTGCGCGAGTTCCGGCGGAAGCGATTTTGCCCGGGCGCAACGGTCGGAGAAGCGGCATCCGGCCGGAAACTCCCCGGGAGAGGGGACGTGCCCCGGAATCGTCGACAGCCGCCCGCCGTCGCCGCCGAGCTGGGGAACCGCGGCGAGCAGCGCCCGGGAGTAGGGGTGGCGGGGGTGATCGATCAGCTCGCGGGCGGGGGCGTATTCGACCAGGCACCCGGCGTACATCACGGCGACGAAGTCGGCAAGCTGGGCGACGATGCCGAGGTTGTGGGTGACCAGAATCACCGCCATGTTCCGTTCGCGGCGGAGGCGGTCGATGAGTTCGAGGATCTGCGCCTGGATGGTGACGTCCAGCGCGGTGGTCGGTTCGTCGGCAATCAGGAGTTCGGGGTTGCCCGCCAGCGCCATGGCGATCATGATGCGCTGCTGCATGCCGCCGGAGAGTTCGTGCGGGAAGGCGTTGATTCGGCTCTCCGGCGCGGGGATCCCCACCTGCCGGAGCAGTTCGATCGCTTCGCCGCGCACGTCGGTTACCTCCGGACGGTGCAGTTCGATCACCTCGGCGATCTGCGCGCCGACGCGGAACACCGGATTGAGTGAAACCGACGGTTCCTGAAAGATGTAGGCGATCCTGCCGCCGCGGAATTTCCGCAGTTTCCGGCGGGAAAGCCGGAAGAGATCGACCGTTTCCGCGCCGGTTTTGAATTCGATCGAATCGGCGGCGGGCAGGGCGGGCGGTGACGGCAGCAGCCGGGTGAGGGCGAGACAGCTGATGCTCTTGCCGCAGCCGGACTCGCCGACCAGCGCGAGAATCTTGCCGCGCTCGACGGAGAAGGAGACACCGGAGACCACCGGAAGGCGTCGTCCGCCGGAGAGAAAATCGATATTGAGATTGTTGACCGAGAGAAGTGCCATCTGAAAAAAACGGGTTCCATCCTGCTTTCGACGGGAATATAACACCATTCTTCCGAATATTCCACACATTTTTCATCTTTTCATAGTAGAAAAAGGCGGAAAGCCGGTCTATATTAACCCGGATTTTGCGAAAAACCGGTAATATAAGGCGGTTTGCCGAACAGTTTGCAGAGGACTCATGGAAAGAGCTTTTATCACAGGACGCGGGTTGATCACGCCGATCGGAAACGATCTGGCGGCCAATGAGGCGGCGCTTCGTGCCGGGAAATGCGGAATCGTCCGGGTGCCGGACTTCGTCGAGCACAAGCTCAGCTGCGAAGTCGGCGGGCTGGTCAACGGACCGCTGGAAACCGAACTCATCGACCGCAAGAAACTGCGCTTCTGCCCGCCGGTGGGCGT
>CAZPWP010000239.1:0-4267 GCA_964590295.1 uncultured Victivallis sp. | reverse complement strand
TGATCAGCTGCTGGAGATGGTGGGGCTCGCCCATGCGCGCCGCCGCCGGGTCGGAGAGTTCTCCAAGGGAATGGCGCGCCGGATCGGTCTCGCGCAGGCGATGATCAACGATCCGGCGTTCCTGATTCTCGACGAGCCGACCAGTGGACTGGACCCGCTCGGCTGCAAGGAGGTCAAGGATCTGATTCTCGCGCTGAAGAAGCGCGGCAAGACGGTGGTGATTACCAGCCATCTGCTGAGCGATATCGAGGATATCTGCGACCGGATCATCATTCTCTACGGCGGCAAGATCCGCGCGACCGGGAGTTTGAATGAGCTCCTGACCGTCACCGATGAGAACCGCATCACGACACCCGCGCTGCCGCCGGCGGCGATGGCGCGGCTGGTGGAGCTGCTGCGTTCCAGTCTGGATGGCGAAGAGTTCCGGATCGATCATCCGCGGCGGACGCTGGAGGAGTTCTTCCTCGACGTGATCGCGCGGGCGAAGTCCGACAGCATTGAGACCGCCGGTGTGGTTGGCGGCGGCAAGATTGCCGAATACCTGGCGAAGGGCGACGAATCGAGCGCGGTGCTGGAGTCGCTGATTCAGGAGGTCAAGGCTCCGGTTCCCGCTCCCGAATCCGCTCCGGCGAAAACGGAGCGGAAGGAGGAGGCCGATCTCTCCGGAAAACTCGAAGTGCTCACCGGCGAGGCGAAATCGGTCCCGGCCGATCCGCCGGTTCCGGCGGAAACGGTCGAGGAGAAGAAGCTGGACGAGGTCAACGCCAAGCTCAACGACATTCTGGGTAACCGCAAATGAAGGCTTTCTGGGCAATTGTAAAGCTGACATTCCGGAACGCGATCCGCTCGCATATTTTTCAGCTGCTGCTGCTGCTGCTGCTGTTGTGTGCGGTGCTGATTCCGGGGACGGTCAGCGGGGACGGCACGGCGCGCGGATTCATCCGGATCTCGTTGCTCTACAGCCTCTCCACGGTCAGCTATCTCCTGGCATTCTCCTCGGTCTGGCTCGGCTGTTTCATCATGACGCAGGATGTTGACAGTTACCAGCTGCACATGGTGGTGACCAAGCCGGTTTCCCGGGTCACCATCTGGCTGGCGAAGTGGGTGGGGGTGAATCTGATCCACCTGCTGCTGCTGGCGGTGGCGACGCTGTCGATCTACTTCATCATTCTCTACAAGTACAACCAGCAGGAGTTTTCCGCCGAAGAGCGGGAGCGGATCCGCAACGAAGTGCTGGTGGGCCGCCGCGTCTTCTGGCCGGAGGTGCCGGATTACGAGAAGGTGACCCGGGAACTGGTCCGGCAGCGGATTGAAAATCTGCGCAGCCGCGGGCTTGCCGTCGATACCGGTCCGGCGGCGCAGGAGGAGATGTTTGACGACGCGCGGCGTGAACTGGTTTCCGCCGGATCGGAGGTCAAACACAATACTTCGCGCGGCTGGATCTACCGCAACGTGCCGGAGGCGAAGGGGAAACCGCTCTTTCTGCGCTACCGGCCCTACATCGGGAAGGTCGCTTCCGAAGGGCAGCGGATGACCCGGTCGTGGTGGCAGGTCGGAGTCCCGCGGTTGATCGACAGGAGCAAGGCGTCGAGCGTGTTTGATCCGGCGGCGCAGAGCGGATACGAGGTCTACTTCTACGCACTCTCCGGCGGACCGCGGCAGGTGATGTCCGGCGAGTTTCACGAAGAGGTGATTCCGCCCGCCTGGAACGTGGTGACGCCGGATAATACGGTGCTCATCAGCTATGTCAACTTCGATGACAAGGCGGAGACGCAGTATTTCCAGCCCGCCGACGGCCCGAAACTGCTGGTGGAAGTGTGCGGATTTTTCGACAACTACCTGCGGGCCGTGCTCCTGATTGTGCTGGAACTGCTGATCCTCTCCGGGCTCGGCTGCGCGTTCGGCGGTTTTCTGTCGCTGCCGACGGCGATTTTCGTGGTGGTTTCCTACCTGCTGTTCGGCACATTCGCGGTTCTGATGAGCGGGATGAGCTACATCAGCGGCGCGGCGGATCAGTTTGCGCAGAGCATCGCCAAAGTGCTGCTCTGGATCGTGATTCCGCTGCAGGCGTTTGAGGCGACGACGCAGGTGGCGAACGGCGAATTGATCGAATGGGGTTCGATCTGGCAGGTGGTGTGGTTCTACTTCCTCTGCCGGGCGCTGCCCCTGTTTGCGCTGGGCATCTACTTCTACCGGCGCCGTGAACTGGGATTGGTGATACGCAAATGAGCAGATTCCGTACAATCGTGATGTTTTTCATGCTGGTGCTGGTGACGCTGGCACTGCTGTTCGGCATCAGCCGGGTGGAGAAGCGGCTCGATGCGCAGGTGGCGGAGTACAATCTGCGTTTCACCGGGCAGATCAAGAATGCTCCTCCGATGGTGATTTTCACTACGGTGGCGCTCGGCAGCTTCCGCGGACTGGTCGCGGACCTGCTCTGGCTGCGGGCCGGGGCGTTGCAGGAGAAGGGCAACTACTTTGAGATGGTGCAGCTGGCGCGCTGGATCACCGATCTGCAGCCGACCTTCTCAGGGGCGACCGCCTATCTGGCCTGGAACATGGCGTACAACATTTCGGTGACCTGTTCGAGTTTCGCCGACCGCTGGCGCTGGGTCAACGAGGGGATCAAGCTGATCCGGGATCAGGCGATCGAATACAATCCGGAGGACCCGCTGCTCTACAAGGAGCTGGCGTGGATCTTCCAGCATAAGCTCGGCAACATCATGGATGACGCCAACTTGTATTACAAGAACCGGCTGGCGATCGAGATGATTAACATCGTCGGCTCTGGCAATTCGGACTGGAAGGCGATGGCTGCGGCACCGACGGACGAGGAGGCGTTCCGGAAGGCCTGTCCGCCGGACCATCCGTTCTGGCAGGCGGCGAAAGAGGCGGGGTACGCGGATTTCGACGCGGTGTACAACGCGTTCCGCTCGACGGAACCGGCCGCTCTGCCGGAAGGGATCGTCAGCCGTCTCGGCGGAGCGGATTCGGCCCTGGTCGGGAAGCTGACCGATTTCTTCCGAGCGGAGTATCTGCGGCGGTCGATCAAGCTTGATCCCTCGCTGATCGTCGAGATCAACGAGAAGTACGGGCTGATGGACTGGCGGGTGCCGGAGTCGCAGGCGATCTACTGGGCGACGCTGGGGCTCAAACGGACGCCCGGTCACGTCAATCTGGACTGCAACCGCATCATTACCCAGTCGCTTTACGAGGCGTTTCGCGCCGGCAAGCTGCTGATGATCGACGAGAGGAGTTTCGAGAGTATCATCGTGGTGCCGAATCTGGTGCTGGTGGATGCGGTGTTCGACACCTACGTACAGGCGCAGGAGACCTTCGACAAGGGGAATTCGGCATCGACTTTCCGCAGTGCGCGGATCAACTTCATGAAGGAGGCGGTGACGATCCTCTACAACTACGGCAAGTTCAGCAAGGCCGAGGAGTACTACCAGAAGCTGATCAAGGAGGATGGGAAAAAGCATCCGAACATCGAAGCCTTCATTATGGATGAGTGGGCGGAAGATGTGCGTGACGCGGCGGTCAAGAAGGCCAGTGAAATCATCAGCGGCCTGATCTTCCGGAGCATCAGCTACATGGTTTACAACGACCAGGATGCTGCGGTCGCCAATGAGCGGATCGCGCGGTATATCTACACGAAATACGCGGCCGATCTCGGCAAGGAGGAGCGCACCAAGCTGCCGTCCTATGCGGAAATGAAGAAATCTGTGGTGGAGAACTGCCTCAGGATCTTCCCGCCGGCGATGGTGACGATCCTCAAGGCGAAGATCGCGGAGGAACAGGCGGAAGCCGCGATGGAACAGAAGACGGTTTCGCCGGAAAACAAGAGCTCTGACGGGCGGAAGTGAGTGAACTTTGGAGGCTTGGTTTTTATTTTTCGGTAGTGTCGCTCTGGCGATGATCCTGTCGAATCTGTGTTCTCTGATGGAGGCGGCGATTTTGAGCATCACGCCGAGCCAGCTGGCGGAGCTGCGCCAGCGTTCTCCGAAAGCGGGGCAGGTCTGCCAGTCGCTGAAACGGGATATTGATAAACCGATCGCGGTGATTCTGATCATCAACACCGCCGCCCACACCATCGGTGCGGCGGTGGCGGGCGGAAGCCTCGCGGATACCTTCGGCAGCCGGTACATGGGAGTATTTTCGCTGGTGTTCACGCTGCTGATGGTGCAGTACACGGAGATTCTGCCGAAGACGCTCGGGGTGCGGTTCAATCTGCGGGTCATGGCAATCGCGGCGCGTCCGCTGCAGG
>CAZPWP010000238.1:0-4276 GCA_964590295.1 uncultured Victivallis sp. | reverse complement strand
CGCTGACCGCGCTGAACAGAGCGCGGGCCAAGCCGTGGAGACATGCTTCGCGGCGGTGAAATTCTCTTTTTTCGATGAAATCGGCCGGGCGACTGGACTTATCGGAAATTCCGGGCTATCTTATAAGGAAAAATCAAAATTTCGGAAAGAGTCCCAAGCCATGAAAAACAAATCGATTCTGGTCACCGGCGGCAGCGGATTCCTCGGGTCACACCTCTGCGAACGGCTGCTGGACGCGGGCAACGAAGTCCTCTGCGTCGACAACTTCTACACCGGCGACAAACGCAATATCTACCATCTGCTGGACAATCCCCGCTTTGAACTGATCCGCCACGACATCACCTTCCCGCTCTATCTGGAAGTCGATGAAATCTACAATCTCGCCTGCCCGGCCTCGCCGATCCACTACCAGCGCGATCCGGTCCAGACGGTAAAGACCTGTGTGCACGGGGCAATCAATCTGCTCGGCCTGGCCAAGCGGCTCGGGGCAAAAATTCTTCAGGCCTCCACCAGCGAAGTTTACGGCGACCCCTCGGTCCACCCGCAGACGGAGGAGTACTGGGGCAACGTCAATCCGGTCGGACTGCGCTCCTGCTACGACGAGGGCAAACGGTGCGCGGAAACCCTCTTTCACGCCTACCGGATCCAGTGCGATCTGCCGGTCAAAATCGTCCGCATCTTCAACACCTACGGCCCGCGGATGCATCCGAACGACGGCCGGGTGGTCAGCAACTTCATCCTCCAAACGCTGAAGAACGAAGACATCACCATCTACGGCGACGGCAGCCAGACCCGGAGCTTCTGCTACCGCGACGACCTCGTCGAAGGGCTGATCCGAATGATGGCGACTCCGGACGAGGTGACCGGGCCGATCAATCTCGGCAACCCGGGGGAATTCACCATCCTGCAGCTCGCCGAACTGGTGATCGAACTGACCGGTTCCCGCTCGAAGATCATCCGCCGGCCGCTTCCCGCCGACGATCCGAAACAGCGCCGCCCCGACACCACCCGGGCGAAGGAGCTGCTCAACTGGCAGGCGGTCACACCGCTGCGGGAAGGGCTCAAGCACACCATCGCCTACTTCGATCAGCTGCTGCGCAACGAGCCGGATTTCTGCAAATAACTGAAAAAAGGAAGTTCCATGATCCGAAATATTCTCTGCATCGGCGCCGGTTATGTCGGCAGTCCGACCATGGCGGTCATCGCCGACCGCTGTCCGCAATATCATGTCACCGTCGTCGACATCAACCGGCAGCGCATCGCCGCGTGGAACTCCGATGAACTGCCGATCTACGAACCCGGCCTGGAAGAGGTGGTGAAACGCTGCCGCGGCCGCAACCTCTTCTATTCGGATGACATTCCGAAGGGGATCCGGGAGGCGGACGTGATCTTCGTCAGCGTCAACACGCCCACTAAAACCTTCGGCGCCGGTGCCGGCAAGGCCGCCGACCTCCAGTATCTGGAGAAGACCGCCCGCGACATCATCGAATATGCCGATTCCGACAAGATCGTGGTGGAGAAGAGCACGCTCCCGGTGCGCACCGCGCAGGCGATGAGCCGGATCCTGCACTCCAACACGAAAGGGCTGCACTTCCAGATCATTTCCAACCCGGAGTTTCTTGCGGAAGGAACCGCGATCCGGGATCTGGAAAATCCCGACCGGGTGCTGATCGGCGGCATGGATACGCCGGAAGGAAAGCGGGCGATCGAGGAGATCGTCTCCATCTACGCGAACTGGGTTCCTCGCGAGCGGATCATCACGACCGGTCTGTGGAGCAGCGAGCTCACCAAACTGGTTTCGAACGCGCTGCTCGCCCAGCGCGTCTCGTCGGTCAACAGCATTTCCGCGCTCTGCGAGAAGACCGAAGCGAACATCGACGAGGTCACCGGCGCGGCGGGGCGAGACAGCCGGATCGGTTCGAAATTCCTCAAAGCGGGCATCGGCTTCGGCGGCTCCTGCTTCAAAAAGGACATTCTCAACCTGGTCTACCTCTGCGGCTACTACGGTCTGCCGGAGGTGGCGGAATACTGGGAGCAGGTGGTCAAGATGAACGACTACCAGGCGCGGCGCTTCGTCGGGAATATGCTCGCGGCGATGTTCAACACTGTCGCCGACAAAAAGATCGCCATTCTCGGCTTCGCCTTCAAGGCGGACACCGGCGACACCCGCGAATCCCCGGCCATCTCGGTCTGCCGTCAGCTGCTCGAGGAACATGCCCGGATCCGCATTCACGACCCCAAGGCGCTCGGCAACGCGCGGCTCGAGCTGGAAGACGCCGAAGGGGACATCACCTACTGTCCGGATCCGTATGAGGCGGTCGAGGGAGCTCACGCCATCGCGGTGATGACCGAGTGGAAGTGTTTCCGGGATCTCGATTTCCGCCGGATCTTCGGCCTGATGGAAAAACCCGCGTTTCTCTTCGACGGGCGCAATCTGCTCGACCATGCCGCGCTCTACGAACTCGGCTTTAACGTCTATCCGCTCGGCCGCAAACCGATGCCCCATTTCTGAGGAGAGTTCCGCATGAAAATCCGCTTCCGCCTTCTCGTGTCCGCCGCGCTGCTGATCGTGGCCGCGGCGGGGTGTTCGCTGTTCCGCAGCACGATTTCGCCAGAGCTGCGGGCACTCGGTTTCCAGGCGGAACTCCGGGGCGAAGCGTGTATTCTCACTGCGGCGAACGGCAGCACGTTCGTAATCACACCGGGAAGCAACCGGGCGCTTTTCAACGGGACCGTCGTCTATCTGCCGGAACCGGCGTTTCGCGACGAGGGGGGACGCATCTCCCTCACGCCGCTTTCGCTGCAGCAGACGGTGGAGCCGCTGCTCAATCGCCGGACCGACAATGCCCGTCCGGTGAAGCGGATCCTGCTGGACCCGGGGCACGGCGGCTCGGAACTGGGCGCGGTCGGCAGAAAGTATCAGGAAAAGACGATCAATCTCGCGCTCGCGCTCGCCGTGAAACAGGAACTGGAGAGACGCGGATACACCGTGCTGATGACCCGTAGCGGCGACCAGGAGCTCTCTCTCGACCGGCGCGGCAGACTCACGGGAGAAACAGGTGCGGACCTTTTTCTTTCGATCCATCACAACGCCTCGGCGACCAACCGGAACGCGACCGGAATCGAAACCTATGCGCTGACGCCGGGAGGAGCGGCGAGCACTTCAGGGGGAGCTCCGGGCAAAGCGCTCGCGACGAACCGGTTCGATGCGGCGTCGATCAATCTGGCGGAGCGGATTCAGACCCGGCTGGTGCGGGCAACCGGCGGACCGGACCGCGGGACGAAGTATGCCCGATTCCGGGTATTGACGCTGGCGGCATGTCCGGCGGTGCTGATCGAAGCGGGTTTCATCTCGATGCCGCTGGAGGAGGAGGCGATCGCCTCGGCGGCCCGGCAGCAAAAGGCGGCGTCGGCGATCGCCGACGGGGTCGTCGCCTACGACGCCTGGGTGCGCCGGAACGCCGCCCATCACTGAAAATATGGACGGCGGTTCCCGGTATCGGCGGAATCGACTTGACAAAACACACCCCCTCCAGGCGCCGGGTCATCGCCGAATACGCGGCCGGCATCGGATGCGGATCCCCGTCCGCTCCGACCCACGCCATGCAGTTCGGCCGATGAACCGGCGCGATGAAACAATCCGCGGAGTACAGAAACAGCTTATCCACACCGCAAGCCGGCTGCGCAATAACGAAACGAACAGTCTTATCAGCGCTTTCCAGATACTCCTCGTCATTTTTCCACGGCACGGTGTGACGATAAAATCCGGCATAACGGTGGGAGAGATCCCCCATATCGTTTCCGCGGGACGCCCCTGCCCTTCCGTAAGACAAACAGGCTTGAGCGGCCGGGGCAGCGGAGCGGGTTTCCGTTGCAGCTCTTCCCGCAAACCGTCTCCGGCAAATCCGGTTTTCCGGTTCAGATACGCATGGAACTCCACTCCGTCACAGGACGCATACGCGCCCGTCCGATAAACCTTTTCGGTCCCGTTGTCAAGATCGTCCGCATCATGGACAATCAGCCTGCCTGCCGGATCGGCAGCCCGGAGATTCCGGAAAGCGATCCGGGAGAATTCCGCATATTCTCCGGCCGGGTCCTTCCCTTTGTCGAAGGAGAGTTGCTCCCATCCGGATGGATGATGCGGCTGACGCGCCATCCCGCGGAAAGAGATGGTTCATTCCAGAAAGTCCATTCGTCGCTTCCCCCTTTATAGCGGGAAGCCACCGTCCGGACGTAGTTGGCAAACGCCTTCCGATCGTAAGGCGCATCATGCAGC
>CAZPWP010000237.1:0-4295 GCA_964590295.1 uncultured Victivallis sp. | reverse complement strand
CCCCGCTCTGCGGCGGCATCCCAGCAGGCGGCGTCTACCGCGACCGGCTCGGAGGAGAGGAAGAGCCCGATGTCGGGCAGAACCGGCTTCATCGCGTGGGGTTCGCAATCGCACCCTTTGGTGATGTTGAGTGCGAAGTTAAGGTAGATGTGGCGTTTGCCGTGACTGGCGGCGAATGCGTACTCCGCGAGCTTCTCGCGGAAGAAACGGCCGCCGAAGAGCGCGTTCCACAGCCCCCCGAAGGAGAGGATCGAAATTGCGTGGTGGGGGCAGATCGAGAAGCAGGCGCCGCAGCCGATGCACTTTGCATGATCGATGCATGGATGCCCTCCGATGGTGATCGCCCCCCCGTTGCAGCGGCCGAGGCAGGCGCGGCACCGTTTGCACTTCCAGCGCCGGATGCGCGGTTTGACCCCCATGTGCATCGCCATCTTGCCCCCCTTTGAGGCGAACCCCATCGAGAGCTGTTTCAGCGCGCCGCCGAATCCGGCCAGCATGTGCCCCTTGAAGTGGGAGAGCACCAGCACCTGATCGGCCTCGGCGAGGAGGCGGGCGATGTGACAGCAGGAGAAGTGGTACCGCTTGACCGGTACTGCGACATCCTCCTCGCCGCGGGCGCCGTCGGCGATCACCACCGGCAGCTGGGTGAAGCCGTGTTCATGGGCGAGGCGGATGTGGCGCTCCCGTTCGAAGCGTTCGCCGCCGTAGAGGACGCTGGTTTCGATGTAGCAGCTTTCGATCTGCCGTTCGCGGAGAAAGTCGAGAATTCCGGCGTAGTTTTCGGGGCGGAGGAAGGTGCGGTTCCGCTTTTCGCCGAAGTGGACCTTGAGCGGAATGGCGGAGTTGAGCGAAATGGATTCGCGTTCGACGAAGAGTTCGAGCAGCTGCCGTGCGGCGGCGGAGACCTCTTCGACGGAGGCGTGCGGCGGCAGCGGTTTGAAATAGACGTTGGCCATGAGGTAAAAATCCCGGTGATTGCGGGCGGCGGTTCCGCCCGGGTGCCGCGGAGGAGTTCCGCGATTCTCCTTTTCAAGATACACGGTCGGAAGCGACAATGCAATACCTCCTCGGGAAAAAACTTCGAAAAAACGCCGATCTCGTTTCAAAAGTAGTTTCCCGGAAGAGTATCCCGATATTCGGAGGGGGATTTCCCGGTCCGGCGTCGAAATTTCGCGGAGAACTCCTGCGGGGAACAGTATCCGAGTTCGCGGGCAATGTCGGCGATGGTCAGCGTGCGCTGCATCAACAGGGCGCAGGCGGTTTCATGCCGCCGTTTCATCCGGTACTGGTTGGGGGGCATTCCCATGATTTCGGTGAATTTTTTTCGGAAGTTTTCATAGCCCCAGCCGTGAGTCCGGCAGAACTCCCGGATGTCCTTCTTTTCTCGAAAGTCAGAACAGAGAAATTCGCAGGCATATTTGATGCGTCGTCGGGTGCTGTCGTCATACTCTGTCTGCTGAACCGCCTGGGAGACGAGATGAAAGAATGCGGGCAGCAGTTCCAGCAGTGAACCGACCGGAGAGAATTCCAGCTCGTTTTCCAGCTTGAAATAGGCGTCGATCCACGCATCGTCGGGAGCGAACTTTCCGACCGGATTTTCCGGCAGGATGCCGTGATAAGCCCGAAAATAGGGATAGGCGTTGTAGCCCAGATTCAGAAAACACTCGCGCCACCGCGAAGTTGGATCAATCCGGATCTGATGGACGATTCCCGGAATCCGCAGAAAATAGGTATTGGCTTTCAGCGGGAAACGGCGGCCGGATTCCCAGTCGACATAGGAGCCGTTTCCGCGCAGGACGAGGCAGAAGGCAAAAAAAGGGAAAGACTCCGGACCGGTGACGCTCAGCGCCGGATCGGTTTTGTTGAGCAGTCCGACGCTGAGTTCATCGGACCAGCTGCTTGCGACGGAGCGTCGAACCACATGATTCATACCAGAAAGCATAAGTTCTTTTCCCATTTTACCTACGGAATTCCGGTTGCTTTTTCTTTGTTTTTAAGGTATAATTATTCACAAAGAAAGAATTTAGCATGGCAGGCATGGAAATTCAAGGGGAAAATCAGAATTAAAAACATAGGCCAAAAAGAGTATGAAAAACATTCGGGAATATTGTCGTTTGACAACAATTCAGGAAACGGGAGGAAAGAGGTGAAAAAGACACAGAAAGCAGAATTCACCATAATAGAACTTCTTGTTGTTATTGCGGTAATTGCGATTCTTGCCACTCTGCTGCTGCCGGCATTGAACTCCGCCCGGGAGCGAGGCCGGTCTATCTCCTGCGTTTCGAATATGAAGCAGATTTATATGGGAATCGCCACCTACATTGGAGACAACAACGATTATATGCCGCCTCACAGCGGCAGCAATCAGACCAACGGAGCCTGTGCAAAAATTAATGTTTATCTCAGGCAGACAAAGGATTTGAAGACCCTCTCCTGGGATAGTGAAAGCATCGCATTCAAAGAGCCGAGAAATGTTTTTTTCTGCCCGGCAATCCGGGCAGATCTGAACTATCCGACCGTCATTGATGATACGATGCCCGCCGAGCCGTACTGGTGCCCGAATTATGTCCCGACCGCCAGGCATACGGCATCCTCCAGTACGCTCGGCGGCTGGCTCAGAATGGAAGTCAATAACACCGCGAATTTTGTTCCTGTTGTGAAACTCAACAAAATTCGCAACGGCTCCATGATCATGGCGGAGACAACGTGGTGCAAGGCGGGGGACAACGGACTGGTCTACGGCTCCCACCGTCTTCGCGATGGGCAGTACATCGGCTGGTCGTCCTATAACAGTTATCCGCAGTACCGCTGGATTCCGCTTCATGCCGGAGCGATCAATACCATGTTCAAGGACGGAGCTGTTCACTCGTTGAAATGGCGGGGGCAATATTTGACGGATGATGATTTTATCATCCTGTGAAGGAGGTATTTATGAATCAGGTTGCAGATTACAGAAAAAAAGTTCTTGCCTGCTGGCGGGGGAAGAACATCGGAGGGACTCTGGGAGCTCCGTTTGAGGGTTTCCCCTTCGTAAACCATCTCACCTATTACGATCCCGTACCGACCGGTGCTCAGCCGAACGACGATCTTGAGCTTCAGGCGATGTACGTCGCCGCACTCGACCGTATGGACAAACCGGAAATCAACCGTGAGATTCTGGCGGATATCTGGTTGAAACATATGAACTTCCACTGCGATGAGTACGCGGTGGCGATGCACAATCTTACTCTGGGAATTCGTCCACCGTGGTCGGGGGCATACAACAACTATTATACCGAAGGGATGGGGGCCGCAATCCGCAGCGAACTCTGGGCGTGTCTTGCGCCGGGGAATCCCGATCTGGCGGTGAAGTTCGCCCGGGAGGACGCCTGTATCGATCATGCGGGAAACGGAATTGATGCCGAGGTTTTCTGCGCCGCGCTGGAAGCTTTGGCTTTCTCTGAGACGCGGATCGACCGGTTGATTGACGCCGGACTCTCGTATCTTCCTCCGAATTCTGTTCTTGCGGCAGGAATTCGTACAGCGTGTTCTCTCTGGCGTGACACGCATTGCTGGCGGACGGTCCGCGATGCTCTGTTTGCGCAGTATGCGACGGAGGCCAGAACAAATGTGTGCATCAATATTCCGTTCATGGTGCTTGCTCTTCTTTCCGGCGAGGGGGATTTCGGGAAGACAATCTGCAATGCGGCGAACTGCGGGATGGATACCGATTGTACCGCGGCAACCACCGGCGCAATTCTGGGTATTTTGAATCCGGACGGCATCCCGGAGAAATGGCTCCGCCCGACAGGGCACGAACTTGTGGTCCGCAGCACGGCGATTACCGGTTTGGAATTCCCGCCGACGATCGAGGCGTTCACGGATCAAATTTTGCTTCTGCGGGAACGTATTCCGGCAAATGTAAGAACAATGGCAGCCCCGGCGCCGGATCTTGCCCAATACCGCATTCACGTAGATGTTTTTATGCAGAAAAATATGCACTGGTATCGGGTGGATCTGCGTGGCGGACAGTGGAGTACGGTTATGTTCGATCCTCTCCTGGCAGAGCTGGCGGTTCCGGAGGAGTTCCGGGGAAACGGCGGCCAGATTGTCCTTCGTTTTCATTTTACGATTCCGGTCGACGGCGAATACACACTGATGTTCAACAGTCCGACCTCGAATCAGGTTTATCTGGATCCTGCGGTGGAGGTGCTGCATGACGATGTGCATATGCTGTTCGGCCGTCAGCGGTTGTTTCCAAAAATGGAGCTGCCGGGAGGCGGCTTCCCGTGCGGTGAACAGCCGAGAATCTTTTC
>CAZPWP010000236.1:2367-4333 GCA_964590295.1 uncultured Victivallis sp. | reverse complement strand
GGTTCTTTTTTAATGCATGGAAAGTTCTCTGCTTGAAACAATCTTCGCCTTCGCAAGATTTGGGACAAAAACAACTGATGTTTCGCCACCGCGAAAGCGGCGGATTGTTCTCTCTCTTTCAAAAACGGAAAATTTCCGTTGTGCAAAAAAGAATTTGATTTTTTTCTTAAGAGCTATATGTTATAGAAGAATATAGCTTCCAGAAAAATTATGAGGTGAAAGAATGGGCAAGACGGCATTGGTGACCGGAGGCGGGCGCGGAATCGGCGCGGGCATCGTGGAGAAGCTGGCGGCGGAAGGGTGGGACGTGGTGTTCTGCGGCCGCCACGAGGCGGAGGCGTTCGCGGAACGGACGGCGGAACTGGAGAAGAAGTACGGCGTCGGCGCCCTCTATGTGCGCGCGGACATCTCGTCGCGGCAGGATCGCGAGGCGCTGCTGGCGGCGGTTCTGAAGCGGTTCGGTTCGCTGGAGGCGCTGGTGAACAACGCCGGGGTGGCGCCGAATGTCCGCTGCGATCTGCTGGAGATGACCGAAGAGAGTTTCGACCGGGTGATGGGAATCAATCTCAAGGGCCCCTTCTTCCTGACCCAGGCGGTGGGCCGTTATTTTGCGGAGAATAAAATCGCCGGTGTGATCGTCAACGTGGGGAGCATCTCCGCGACGGTCGCGTCGATCAGTCGCGGCGAATACTGCCTGTCGAAAGCGGGGGTGGCGATGGCGACGAAACTCTTCGCCGTCAAGATGGCGGAGTTCGGGGTGCCGGTCTATGAGATCCGTCCGGGAGTGATCTCCAGCGACATGACCAGCGTGGTCAAGGAGAAGTACGACAAGTTGATCGCCGAAGGGCTGACGCTGCAGCCGCGCTGGGGTGAACCCGCCGACATCGGCAAGGCGGTGGCGATGCTGCTGCGCGGCGACCTCGCCTATTCGACCGGACAGGTGATCAAGGTGGACGGCGGCATGGAGATCGGGCGGCTGTGATGCGGCAGGTTCACACGCTGGTGATCGGGTCCGGCGCGGCCGGACTGGCGGCGGCGCTCCGGCTCCGGGAGCTGGGCGTCGAGGATCTGCTGCTGCTCTCGGAGGGGCTGCACCGCGGCACTTCGATCAACACCGGCAGCGACAAGCAGACCTACTACAAGCTCGGCATCTACGGAAGCGAACCGGATTCCCCGGTGCAGCTGGCCCATTCGATCTTCGACGGCGGTTCGGCGCACGGCGACGTGGCGCTGGTGGAGGCGGCGCTTTCGGTGCGCTGCTTCATGCATCTGGTCAACCTCGGAGTGCCGTTTCCGCACGACGAGTTCGGGCAGTACATCGGGTACAAGACCGACCACGATCCGAAGCGGCGGGCGACCAGCTGCGGGCCGCACACGTCGCGGGAGATGTGCCTCGCGCTGATCCGGGCGGTGAAGGCGGCAGGCGTGGAGATCGCTGAACGGCGCACCGTCGCCGAACTGGTCACCGTCGCCGGACGGGCGGCGGGAGCGATCGCCTTCAACGGCGGGACGAAGGAGTTCGAAACCATTCTGGCGGAGAACGTGGTCTTCGCCGTGGGGGGGCCGGGCGGGCTCTACCGCACGAGCGTTTATCCGGCCGGACACTTCGGCGCGATCGGACTGGCGCTCAAGGCGGGCGCACTGGCGCAGGGGTTGCCGGAGTCGCAGTTCGGGCTGGCGTCGATCAAGTTCCGCTGGAACGTCTCGGGCACCTACATGCAGGTACTGCCGCGCTTCATTTCGACGGCGGCGGACGGGGTGAGCGACGAGCGGGAGTTCCTGCTCGACCACTATCCGGATGCCGGCGTGATGAATTCGATAATTTTCCTCAAGGGGTACCAGTGGCCGTTCGACGTGCGCAAGGTGCCGGACGGGTCGTCGGAGATCGATCTCCTGGTGCACGAGGAGACGGTGAAGAAGAACCGTCGGGTCTTTCTCGACTTTCGCTCGAACACGGCGGCGGGGC
>CAZPWP010000236.1:0-2357 GCA_964590295.1 uncultured Victivallis sp. | reverse complement strand
GCTGTCGGAGTAGGCGCGCGGCTATCTGAAGAAATCCGGCGCACTCTTCGGCTCGCCGATCGAACGGCTCCGCAAGATGAATCCGGGGGCGATCGACCTCTACGCCGAGCACGGCATCGATCTCACCGCCGAGCCGCTCGAAATCGCCGTCTGCGCCCAGCACAACAACGGCGGTCTGGCCGGAAACATCTGGTATGAATCGGTCAACCTGCCCCACCTCTTCCCGATCGGTGAGGTCAACGGCTCGCACGGCGTCACCCGTCCGGGCGGAACCGCGCTCAACGCCGGGCAGGTGGGAGCGTTCCGCGCCGCCGAATTCATCGCGGCGAAGTACCGCGATTTCACGCTCGACTTCGCTGCGGCGGAGAAGCAGGCGGCCGAACTGCTCGAGTCGCTGGAGGCGCGGCTGCACGGTACGCGCGACTGGCGGGCCGACCGGCGGGAACTGCAGGAGCGCATGACCGTCTACGGCGGCCATCTGCGGCCGGTGGAGAAGCTCGACGAGGCGGCGGACGACGCCCGAAAACTGCTCGATGCGATGTACCGCGATGGATATCCGCGGGAGGATGCCGAACACGCGGTGACCAATTTCCAGCTTGCTTTTGCACACTGGCTCTATCTGGAAGCGATCGCTTTCCAGGCCGTGTCCGGCGCGGGCTCCCGCGGTTCGGCGGCGCTGGTGAATCCGGATGGCTCGCTGGTGCCGGAGAATCCGGCGTACCGGAAGTGCGTGCTGGAGTCCGGATTCGCGTCCGGTGCGGTCCGTCTGCGCTGGGTCGACTGCCGGCCGGTGCCGGTGCCGGACGGCTGGTTCGAGAACGTCTGGGCCGACTGCCGCGACGGGAGGATCTATGGAACTCTTTGACTTCTCGATCCTCCGCGACCTGCGCAAGAAGGCGAATCTCAACATTGCCGACGTTTCGGCCGAGAGCGGCGTCGCCGCGTCGGTGATTTCGAAACTGGAGCGCAACCGGACCCGGGCCGAGCTGGATACACTCTACCGGCTGGCGCGGGTGTTCGGCATCACCGCGGCGGAGCTGCTGAACCTCGCCGAGGCGC
Source organism: uncultured Victivallis sp. (assembly GCA_964590295.1). Classification (GTDB taxonomy): domain Bacteria; phylum Verrucomicrobiota; class Lentisphaeria; order Victivallales; family Victivallaceae; genus Victivallis. The sequence continues at coordinate 1,298 of CAZPWP010000236.1, read as the reverse complement.
GGATCAGCCACCCGCTGAAGGCGGCCGAACACCGGTCGGAGGACTTTCTCTTCGAGGAGATCAGTTACAAGAACATCCGCTGCCTGCACGGCAAAGCGCCGAAAGGGGCGGCGGTGTCGCGGCCGAAGATCCACCGCGACGACTATGAACTCTGCTGGGTGCTCTCCGGGCGGCTGCTGATCACGCTGCCGTCGGAGCGCTACGAGCTTGCCGCCGGGCAGTCACTCCAGTTCGATGCGCTGCTGGAGCACACCTACTTGGCGCTGTCCGATTGTGAAATTCTCATCTTGCATATTCGAAAGGAGAAAAGGTTCTGAAAATGGCAGACTATCCCCGCATCCCAACCTTCAAGACGGCCGCGCAGTTCCGGGCCCACCTGGCGGAAATCGGCGTAGACATCGAAATCGACGATTCAATTCTCGCCGCTCCCGAAAGCCCGCTGGCGCAGCCGGTGGAGTACCACGGGCACAAGATCGGCAACCGCTGGTGCATCCTGCCGATGGAGGGGTGGGACTGCCTGCCGGACGGGAGTCCGAGTGAACTCACCCGCCGCCGCTGGCTTCACTTCGCCGCCAGCGGGGCGAAACTGCTTTTCGGTTGCGAGGCGTGCGCGGTGATGGAGTCCGGCCGCAGCAACACTCGGCAGCTGATGATTACGCCGCAGACGATGCCGGCGCTCCGCCGTCTCCGCGAGGAGATGGTGGCGCTGCACGCGGAGAAGTTCGGCACCGCCGACGACCTCTACATCGGACTGCAGCTCACCCATTCCGGCCGGTTCAGCCATCCGCACGACGACGCGAAGCTCGAGCCGGTGATCGCCTACGCGCATCCGCTGCTCGACGAGAAGTTCCACTGCTCAGCGGCGGACGTGGTCTCCGACGAGGAGATTCAGAACATCATCCGCCACTTCATCGACGCGGCGAAGCTGGCGAAGGAGGCGGGATTCGATTTCGTCGACGTCAAGATGGCGCACGGCTATCTGGGGCACGAGTTTCTGAGTGCCTGGACCCGTCCCGGCGTCTACGGCGGCAGCTTCGAGAACCGCACCCGCTTCTTCCGCGAGATCGTCGATGGGATCCGCCGCGAAGTGCCCGGACTCGAACTGGGAATGCGTTTCTCGATCTTCGACTGCCTCCCCTTCGAGAAGGGGAAGGACGGCGTCGGCGTGCCGATGGAGCGCGGTGACATCGGCGTCGGCCATTACGACTGCGCGTTCGGCGGCGACGGCACCGGGCTGGGATACGACCTTTCGGAGCCGGTCCGCTTCCTGGAGCTGGCCCATTCGCTCGGGGTGGATC
>CAZPWP010000235.1:0-4349 GCA_964590295.1 uncultured Victivallis sp. | reverse complement strand
TATTTCGTCGGCAAACCCAATCCGGTGATGATGCGCCGCGCCGTCGGGCGTCTCGATGTCGATCCCGGTGAGGCGATGATCATCGGCGACCGGATGGATACCGACATCCTTGCCGGAGTCGAAGCGGAGATCGACACCGCGCTGCTCTTCAGCGGCGTGACCGCGCCGGAGGATCTGAAACGATTCTCCTACCGTTCCGGCTACACCTTCCGGGGGTTGTTCGAACTGGTCGAGAGACTTGCGGAGTCGGAAACCGATTGCGGGGAGAGATCCCTCAGTTGAGGGTCTCTTTCAGGAATCCGGTCAGGACGGGGGCATATTTTTGCAGGGAGCACTCCGCGGCGAGTTCGCGGGCGCGGCGCGCCATGCGGAGCCGTTCCGCCTCGTCGTCGTGCAGCGTGCGCAATGCGGAAACCCACTCTCCCGAAGTCCGGGCGAGGAATCCGGTTTCGCCCGGCACGATCATCGTGCGGTTCTCGCCGACCGGACTGGCGATAGCCGGAATGCCCGCTGCCCGGTACTGGATCAGCTTGAACGCTGACTTGCCGCGAGCGAAGGGATCATCTTCCGGCAGCGGCATGATGCCGAGGTGGCTGCGGGCGAGGAGGTCCGTCTCGGTTTCGGCGCTCCAGTCGGCGAACCGCATTGATACGCCCGGAATCGCCCGCGCCTTCAGCTGCTTCCCGGCGATGACCAGAAGTTCGAACTCCACGGCCCCCGCCATCGCCCGCAGCGTCTCCGCCTGCTGTTCCAGAAAGGCGTAGGTGACCGGGGTCCCGATCCACACGACGGTGAAACGGGGGAATTTTTCCGCCGCCGGGGGATACTCCTCCAGATCGACCACGGTCGGAATCTTGATCGTATTGGGGTTGAGCGGCCGGATTCGGTCGAGCAGAAAGTCGTTGGCGGCAATCACCCCCGCCGCGCGGCGACAGAGGGTGTCGTACTTGTCGGCCTGACGGGGACGCGCGGCGTATTTCTCCCAGACGTTGTCGTCGAAATTGAGCACATACCGGCGATGGCCGAGCAGCTGCGCTTCCACGGAATACGGCAGCTCCGGCAGCAGTTCGTATTCGATCAGCAGCCGTTCCGGGAGGAGGGGGGCGAGCGCCAGCCGTTTCGCGAGCGCCGCTGCGGCGAGCAGGCGCGATTTTCCGCCGCCGGAGTAGAGATGGTGCAGATAGCGCTCCCCGAAGAACGGGTGGAACTCCGGCTCGAAGCCTGCCGCTTCCAGCGCGGAGGCGTACCGATAGTAGCGCAGACGGCTGGAGGCCCCCTGTCTGGTGTATCTGGTGCAGATGCCGAGTTTTCGTTTCATGGGGATTTAACATACTCTTCGCACGGCACTTTGTCAACCGGACCGCCGCGCGAACGGAACTTTTTTGCCCCCGTGGGGGGCGGCGGTTGTATTTTCCCTCCGGCAGTGGTACATTATTCCCCGGAACAGGAATCAACGACGAGGACACAGGTGAACGATTTTGATGAAACCCGGCAGCGCTACCGGGAGGCGAAGCGGAACATGTTGCGCGAAATGGGGGCGAAACTTTCCGGCTCCTGGCGCTGGACCGCGCCGGGATTCGAGGCGGCGCAGGAGGAGATTTTCTCGCCCGGCGGGCTCGACGATGCGGAGTGCATCTGGAAGACCCGCCACAAGGAGGTGTGGAAGTGCCGGGTGGAAACTCCGGCGGGAGTGAAATCGGTCATCTACAAATGCAGTTACAGCTCGCGGCCGCTTTTCTATGCCGTTCACTATTCGAAGAACGCCCGAGAGGCGGCCAACTACCGCGGCCTTGCCGCGATCGGCATTCCGGTGGCGAATCTGCTCGGCTGCGGCGACTTCCGGGAGGGGAGGATTCTCCGGCGCTCCTTTCTAGTGACGGAGTTCGCGGAAGGGTTCCGGGACGGGCGCGCCTTTCTTCCCGGCGGTTTCGCCGCGGGGGAGACGGCACTGCGTGATGAATTTCTGCGCGGCAACCTCCGCTATCTGGCGACGATGCACGAAGCGCACTGCACCCACCGCGGCTTCCTGCCGAACAATCTGCTCTGGCGGAAGCGGGCAGAGGCGGCGGAGCCGGAGCTCTGCTGGATTGATGTGACCAGCGCCTTCTTCTGCCCGCTGCCGGAACGGCTTTTCGCCCGGGAGATCGTTCGCGACCTCGCCACGCTGTTTGCGGCGATGAAGCTGGATGGCGAACTCCGGGCGGAACTGATCCGGTTCTATCTTGAGATGAACCGCCGGACGACGCTCTCCTGCGATGAACTTTCCCGCCGGGTCGACGACGCGGCCGCGCGCCGTTGACCCGGACGGAATGCAGCGCGGTCAGGCGACGATGCTCTCGCCCGCCGCCGCGTCGGGCGCCGTGGAATCCGATTGACGGAAAAGTTTCATGAAGAGGTCGTTGGTGGTGGTCATGCCGACGACGGTTCCGGCGGCATCCTTGACCAGGAGCAGCCGGGAGTCGAGTTTTTCGCTGTTCTCGGCCAGGTGGAGCTGCGCCTCGTCGGCCGGGATGACCTGCGCCGGAAGGAGCAGGCTGCGCCAGTCGCTGTCGTGGAAGAGCAGCTGCCGGAGCTCCAGCACGCCGATGAGCCGTTCCGGCTCCGCGGCGGAGCGAACCGGATAGCGGGAGTGGAGGCTGCGGCGGGCCGTCTGCAACACCTCCTCCCGCGACATGGTGTCGGTCAGGCAGATCATCTCCTCCCGGGGAACCATCAGCTGACGGATCTTATCCTCCTTCAGGTCGGGAATCTGCTGAATCGCCAGTTCCTGCGCCACCGTGATGTGCTTCGCCTCGCGGGCCATTGCGGCGAGTGCGTCGAGTTCCTCCTCCATGGCGGCGCCGGAGTCCTCCTCCTCTTTTCCCTCGAACGGGCGGTTGACGAAGTGGACCAGCCAGATGACCGGCGTCAGCAGAGTGATTGAGAAGTTGAGCAAAAGTGCGGTGTGAGCGATGATGAACGCGTTGAAGCGCACGCCTAGTGTCTTCGGCAGGATCTCGGTTATTGCACCATCAGTACGGTGAAAATCAGCGAGAAGAGCCAGATGTAGTCGTTCCCGTAGAGGTGGTCGAACTGCGCCCCGGCGATCGCTGCGCCGAAGGTGTGCGCCGTAGTGTTCAACATGAGAATCACCGCGATCGGTTTTTCGATGTCGCTTTTCAGCGCCTCGCAGATCTTGCCGACCTTCGGACGGCGTTTGCTCAGAATCGCCAGTTTGCCCGGATTCAGGCTGAGCAGAGCCGCCTCCATGACGGAGCATAAAAATGAGATTCCCATTGCGACCGCGACGGCGGCAACCAGTGTAAACATATGATTTCCTTCTGTTATGGTTTTTCTTTACGCCGTTTCCCGGCGTGGTTTCATGTTGGTTCAGGGTGGGACAATTGCGGAACTCACGCCGGTTGAACTTCGTTTTGCGGAGCGGTTTGTTCCTTCCGCCCGGCGGGGCGTTCGATCAGCAGCACCAGCGCGAATCCGGCCGCGCCTGTCAGAAGCGCCGGAAATAATGCGCCGTCGACGGCGGGCGGCAGGATGTTCTCGTTTTCGATGCAGTCGCCGAGCTTCCTCGGCCACACCTTGCGCAGCGAGCCGAGCATGAATCCGATCGGCACGGGATGGTGATGTCGTAAAAGCGGCGCAGCAGATAGCCGAACAGCCGGATGAAACCGGAGATGCCGGGCACGATGCCGATAATGAACAGCGCCGGCGTGACGAAATTGACCCCGCTTTTCAGTTCGTGGACCGCGTTGAGCACGTAGTCGTATTTCCCCATCAGGAGGAGGATGAAGCTGCCGGAGATGCCGGGCAGGATCATCGCGCAGATGGCGACCGCGCCGCAGAGGATCAGATAGAGGGGAGAGTCCGGCGGGTTCCGGAGGAGCAGCGGCAGCCCGACGATCAGCCATCCGGCTGCGGTGCCGGCGAAGAGGGCGGCGATCCTTCCGGTATCCCTGCGCCTGATCCGCGGCAGCACTGCGACGACGGAGGCGAGCACCAGGCCGAAGAAGAAGAGAATCAGCGCCGGCCGGTGTTCCAGCATCCAGCGAATCGGAGTGGAGAAGAACGCGATGGCGGCCAGAATTCCCAGCCCGAGGGCGGAGAGAAAGGGCCACGGCAGCCTCTTCACCGCCCGTCGGAACTGAAAACGGAACAGCATGGCAAAGCACTCTTTGCCGAGGAAGCGGCGGATCGATTCAATGAGTTCGTCGTAGATGCCGAGGATGAAGGCCATGGTGCCGACGGAGACGCCCGGCACGACGTCGGCGGCTCCCATGATGAAGTCGCACGAAAAAATAGGTTTTGTCCCAAATCTTGTGAAGGCGAAGATTGTTTCCGGCAGTGAACTTTCC
>CAZPWP010000234.1:0-4353 GCA_964590295.1 uncultured Victivallis sp. | reverse complement strand
CAGTTCGTAGCTCCCCGGCGTGGCCGAGACGAAGACCGTGTCCCCCGTCAGCTCCTCGAACTCCTGAAACCGCAGCGGACGGTTCTCCAGCGCCGACGGCAGCCGGAAACCATGGTCGATCAGCACCTGCTTGCGGCAGCGGTCAGCCTTGTACATCGCCTGCAGCTGCGGCAGCGTCACGTGCGATTCATCGATGACGGTGAGGAAGTCCGGCGGGAAGAAGTCGAAGAGGCAGTAGGGGCGCGTCCCCGGGCGGCGGTTCGACAGGTGCATCGAATAGTTCTCAATGCCGCTGCAATAGCCGATCTCACGCAACATCTCGATGTCGTAGGTGACACGCTGGTAGAGCCGCTGCGCCTCGACCAGCAGATTGTTTTTCTCGAACCAGGCGACCCGGTCGCGCATCTCGGCAAGAATGTTTTGTGCGGCGTGCTCGATCCGCTCCGGCGGCAGCACAAAGTGGCGGCAGGGAAAGAGCGTCACCGCCCCCGGCCGGGTCTTCACCTTGCCGGAAGCGACGTCGCGCCGTTCGATCGACTCCACCTCCTCCCCGAAAAAGGCCACGCGGATGAAGTCGTCCCGCTGCGGTTCGAAGATGTCCACCACGTCGCCCCGCACCCGGAACTCCCCCTTCTCCGGCGCGGTGTCGTTGCGGTTGTACTGGATGTCGACCAGCCGGCGGAGAATCTCGTCCCGGCCGCCGGCGCCGCCGACCGCGACGTGGACGCAGAGAGCGGCGTAGTCGTCGGGGGAACCCAGTCCGTAGATGCAGGAAACGCTCGCAACCACGATCACGTCGCGCCGCTCCACCAGGCTCGCCGTCGCCGAGAGACGGAGTTTTTCGATGTTCTCGTTGATCGAGGCGTCCTTGGCAATGTAGGTGTCGGTCTGCGGAATGTAGGACTCCGGCAGGTAGTAATCATAGTAACTGATGAAGTACTCCACCGCGTTCTCCGGGAAGAATCCCTTGAACTCGCTGTAGAGCTGCGCAACCAGCGTCTTGTTGTGCGACAGCACCAGCACCGGCCGGTCCAGTTCGGCAATCGCGTTCGCCAGCGTGAAGGTCTTGCCGGAACCGGTCACCCCCCGCAGCGTCTGGCAGCGGCGCCCTTCGCGGAAGTTCGCCAGCAGTTTCGCAATCGCCTCCGGCTGGTCGCCGGCGGGCGCGTAGGGAGCATGCAGCTTGAAGAGTCCCATTCCGCCCGGCTCCTCACAGTTCCGGCGTCAGCGGCCGCCATTCGCGGCCGTCGCGGAAGAGCAGCCGGAAGGAGTCCGCCGGCCCGGCCGTGCAGAGCTTCGGCCCCGGCTGTCCGGCCGGAATCGTCAGCGCCATTCCCTCGCCGGGCTGCACCTTGCGCACCGGCGTGCCGGGCGCCGGACGCGCCCCAATACAGAAATTTCCACGCCGGCAGTCGCTCTCGAGCATGATGCCAACTCCTCTCCTTCTCTCGCCGTTCCCGGCGCTCCAATACGAAAACACACCAGAAAGCAAGCCTTCCGGTGTGTCGGCGATTCTATGCCTCCGCCGTTACCTGACGGCGTTGGCGGAAACGCGGATCTCCTTGATGCCGAAGAACCACGGATTGGTGCTGTTCCTGGTGACGATATCGTAGGTGCCGGTGGCCTTGAGCTCGCGGCTCCTGGCGGTCAGCATCTGAATCGCATTCTTGACCGTGACCGTGTCCTGCAGGAACACCGTGCTGCCCGGATTGTCGGTGGAACCGGTGATCAGCGGAATCATGAAAAGATAGATCCCCCAGTTTTCCGCCTGCAGATGGGCAACCGATTTGCCGGAACGGGCCAGTTTCTGACCGTTGAGATCCGGACCTTCGACAACGCTGACCGACGCGCAGCCGCAGAGGACCGCGGCCGTCAGAACCGTCGCAACAAGAGTCATCAGTTTATACATTGTCTGTTTCCTTACGTTTATGACTGTTGAGTTTCCGTTTCCCCGACGCTTACTTCACCGCGGTTCCGGAAGCGGTTCCGACGCGATAGTAGAAGAGGAAGCCGGAGGAGGTGACATCGGTAACCAGATCAGCCGTGGCGCCGGCGCCGGCAGCCTTGGCCCGCCTGGTGACCGCCGCGGTCAGCGCCTGCGGCGAAACCGTGTCGGTGAGCAGCGTCGGGACGCCGAAGTTGTCGGTGGAACCGGTGATCAGCGGGATCCAGAGCAGATAGAGACCGTGGGTTGCGACAGCGATATGTTCCACCGCGGTTCCGGAGGAAACCACATCCTGCTTGTTGAAGTCAGCAACGGAAGCCGTCTGGAGCGAGGAGCATCCCGTCAGGACGGCTGCCGCGCCGAACACGCAGAGCAGCATCGCGACTTTTTTCAACATTTCCTGTACCTTTCTTTTTTTCTTTACTCCGGTGTTTCAGGACCTCCCGCCGTCACCGGACCAACGGACGCGATTCATGCAGCCGACACCGCCCCCCGGCTCCCTTCGAACTCCCCCGTACGGAGAGATCCGGGCGGAGGCATCCTCCTCTGAATCCGCATTCATTAATGATAATCCTTCATCTCACGCTTGTCAAGCCGAACCCGGAGAAATCGTGCAAAAATTCAGACACTTCCTGCCGGAATCCGGGTTGAGGATTCCGGCAAACCGGTGTATCTTGCCAGGCTGCCGGCGCCGCTCCACATGCGCCGGCGCAACTCACTGCTTTCGATCTTCGGCGGAACCGCGCTCCGCCTGGTGCTGATCCGCACGCTCTTCGCGTAACAGCCGCGCCGTCCGCTCCGCCACCTTGCGCAGAAGGTCGGGCCGCTTGAGGTTGAAGTAGGTGTTGTGCAGAAAGTTCATCGAATCGGCCGGGCCGTAGTGCCGCAGCAGCGCCCGGCTCAGCGCCGAATCCTCGTCTGCGGCGAAGCTCCACGCGAACACGTTCCCGAGGAAGGTGCTGCGGACATTGCGGGTGAAGTGCCCCGGCGGCGAGTTGACCCCCTCATAGGCGACGCAGAAGGGGGAGTAGGCCCCCGCCAGCGCCGTCACCACCCCCGCCGCAATCAGCGGCGCGGCAATCGCGCACTTCAGAGGCCGGAACCGCGCCTCCAGCAGCCAGCGTCCGGCGATGAGCCACAGGATCGGAATCACCGGCACAAGATAGCGGAATCCGTACGCCCAGCCGCCGAATTCGACGGTGAAAAAGAGGTAGAAGAGCATCACCGCCCCCGCCGCGACGAGGAACACCTTGTCCACCCGCGAGAACCTTCCTCCCCGCCACAGGGAATCCCCCCCCGGCAGCGCGAAGAGGAGAAACATCTGGTAGCTGAACAGCCCCCGGCAGCCGAAGAGACATTCGAAAAGATAGCTCATCCGGTAGGCCAGGCCGGGATTCACCACCCGGAAAGTGCCCTCCGAACCGGCCACATAGAGCGGCACCACCGTGCCGTAGGCGGTGTGGTTGAGCCAGAGCAGCCAGACGCCGACCGCCAGTCCGCAGCCGATGCAGGCGGTTTCGGCGGAAACGCGCTCCCGGCGCGGCGCCGTCAGCCGGAGTGCGGCGACCGCGGCGACGGCGGAAACCGCGCCGACCGGGAGATCGGCGGCCGCCGCCAGTCCGGCGGTCAGTCCGGCGGCGGCGGCAAGCCGCCGGGAGGGGCGGCGGCGGTACTTCTCCAGAACGATGTAGAGCCCGAGCACCGCCAGCGCGGCGGGCGTATGGTTGTTGACGGTGACGGAGTAGGAGAAGAGCCAGGTGCCGATGCACATCCCCAGCGCGAGCAGAAACTTGAGCGGCACGCTTCCCCGGCGCACCCGGCAGAACTGGCGGAAGCTCCAGACGAAGAGCAGGATGTTGATCACGCCGCCGAATCCGAGGTTGAAAAGGTAGATCAGCAAATTGTAGTTGTCGAAGAAGTTCCAGCCGGTGACGCCGTGCACCACCCGGTGGACCATGCCGAGCCCCCAGCCGATCGGCAGCGGTTTATCCGAGTAGACGTGGTTGTCGCGGATCACCCGGTCCACGGTTCGGAAGCTGGTCTTCTCGATGTGGAACACATGCTGCTCGCCCACCGCCTGAATGACGGCGAACCGGGTCGACTCATTGCCCGAAATGGAAACATCCGGCTGGCTGTAGAGCAGCGCCGCCAGCGCGAGAAACACGATGCCGATCCACTCGAAATGTCTGCGCCGCAGCTTCATCGATCCTCAGAAGTTCAGTTTGATAATCGCCTGGCGGAGAAGTTTCTCGCTGGTCTGCTCCGAGGCGGGCAGTTCGGCCAGCAGCGCCTTGAGCGTCCGGTCGATGGCGTCGCGCTTGAAGCCGAGCTGCTCCAGCGCGAGCGCCGCCTCGTTCGCGGCGGTGACGGACGGCGCCGCCTCGCCGGAAGTCGCGAAACCCGTGCCG
>CAZPWP010000233.1:0-4360 GCA_964590295.1 uncultured Victivallis sp. | reverse complement strand
AGACATCCATTCTTTCACAAAATTTGGGACAATAACCAAAATTTGGGACAATAACCAGATTTAAATCTTTCACGGGATTTTCACAACGCCCGACAGACTGACAGAGGAAAGCCGAAAAACAGTCTCTTTATTCTCCTTTCAATGATGCAATCAGCAGGCCAATTTTCACCGATCACGCGCCGGAACCGCCGGCGGAAGGCCAAGGGAACCTCCCGCTCTCTGCCGGTGGAGCCGATACACCTGCGGAGTACAGTTGAGATGCTTCCGGAAAAACGCGGCAAACAATCCGGGGCGGAGAAATCCCACCGCTTCCGCCACCAGCGATATCGGCAGAGCGCTGTTCCGCAGAAGGTCACACGCGCTCGCAATTCGAAGTTCGTTCTGGTACTCCTTGATCGATTTCCCGGTGCCCGACCGGAAAATCCGGTTCAGATGACGGGGACTCAATTCGAAGCATTCCGCAAGCCGCCGCACCGGGTCGGGATCCCGGATCATCGCCAACATCGCCCGCTTCATCGCCTCCAGCCGGTCGCGGCGGAACTCCGCCCGCAACGCCTCATGCCCGGAAACCTCTTCCAATGCCTCCGGGAAACTCTGCTGCATCACCACTCCCAGCAACGCCGCCAGCAGATGGCTCAACAGCTCCGGGGCCAGCGGCGCCTCCGACATCCCCTGGCGACGGATTTCCCGCAGCAGAAACACCGTCTCCCCGGAAAGCGGAATCTCGTAACCGAGCGCTTCCGCACGGCGGGCAATCCGCTTGTTCACCTCCAGCGCGTGCGCTCCTCCGATCTGAAAGTTGATCGACAAGTTCCAATGCGTCTCCTCCTCCCCGAAACGGCATGAGTGCGACACCGCCGGCGGCATGAAAAACAGCGTCCCTTTTCCCGCCCGATTTTCCACCGTCAAACCATCGCAACGGGTCCGCATGGAAGAGCGCTCCACAAAGGAGAGACAGTAATAGGGGTGTTCGTGCTCCGGCACCCGAAGTCCCGGCGGCAGTTCGTTGTACTGGCAGGAAAGCACCGAAAACTCCAGTCCGCCCGCCGAAAAGCGCCCACATCCCGCTGCAACACTCCGGCTCGCCGTCCGGTTGAAGTTTTTATGCGCCTCATCCATCGTTTCCGCCCCTCCCCGGCCTATTTGCATTTCGACGGTTACTATACCGATTTCAACTGATTTTTCAACCGGAATGCCCGGTCGAATGTCTCAAAAATGATTTCAATGTCTTTTCATTTACAGAAGAATCGCTTGGTTTCCCGCCCTCGGCGCGGTATACTTTCTCTCGTCATCCATGGTCGCACAATCGGGAAACAATGTACGGGAGGTTTGAATGAGACAACTGACCCTGGGAAAAGAACAGGTCGTCGTCCGGGGCATCCGTCCGGAGGAACAGCTGTGGGGCGCGTATCAGTTCCCCCGGCCATACAACCTCGACGACCGGCTGGTCGTCTCCGTCGACGTCTGCGAAGACAACATTCAGTCCTACGGCAGTCCGAAACGGTGGTTCGAAAGCCGCGACCGGGGCGAAAGCTGGCAGGAGGTCGATCCCGCCGTCGCCATCCGGTGCGGCCTCCGCCTCGCCAACGGCGATCTTCTCTGCTTCCCGATGGTCTCCGGAACCATTCTGGAGGGATACCGGGTGACGCCACAGAATCTGCTCACCCCCGGCTACGATTTCTCTCGTCGGGCGGAAGAGGGAGTGCTGCCGATTCCGGACGGCATGACCTGCTGGCTCGACGGAACGCTGATCCGCGCCTTCCGGGCCGAACGGCTGCCGGAGAGTCTGGCGAAAGCGGAGTGGCTCGCCTTCCGAATTCCGGCGGGCGAAACCGAACCGGTCGAGGAGCATGTCGCTCTCGACTGGCCGTCCCTCACGCGGGTCGTCCATGAAGACAAGGGGGTGCTGACGCTGAAATCGCTCTTTCCTCGCGGCAATCCGCGGCTCGGCCCGGACGGGGCGATCTGGGTAACTGTTCTTTCCGGCGAGGGTCACATCAATCCGGAAAACGGCCTCTATTCGCCCTACTACTCCGCCGAACTGTTCCGCTCGGACGACGACGGGCACACCTTCCGCCTGCACAGCCACATGGAGTACGAGGCGGACGGGAACCGCTATCCCTACCGGAGCGGCGGATTCAGCGACAGCGACATCGAATTCATGCCGGATGGTTCAATGGTCTGGTTCCTGCGCACCGCTTGGTACTGCAGCACCGGCGAGGAGGTCGCCCCGATGTATTTCTCCCGCTCGACCGATTCCGGCCGCACTTGGTCGAAGCCGGAGAAGTTCGCCGAAACCGGCATCCTCCCCCGCCTCTGCAAACTCGACTGCGGTGTCACGCTGCTCTGCTACGCCCGGCCCGGCATCTTCGTGCAGGCCACGGAGGATGACAGCGGTACCCGCTGGAGCGAACCGCTGGTCGTGATGACGCCCGGCGACCGGAGTGCCCTGGCCAATCGCCGGGTCGCGCCGCCCGCCTTCCACGACTGGGACGGCTGCTGCTGCAACCCGGAGATGATTCCGCTTGACCGCAACAGCGCGCTGATCTTCTACAGCGACTTCTACTTCCCTGATCCGGAAGGGGTGAAACGCAAAACCGTCGTCTGCCGGAAGATCACCGTCGAGGAGTGACCTCCTCCCGCCGGTAGAGCAGCACGGCGAAGCCGTTGCGCGGAATGGCGACGACTCCGTTCTCCATCGTGACGTCGCCAGAGACGGAGTCCAGCCGTTTCAGATGGAACCCGGGGGCGGCGACTTCGGTCCGCAGCAGTTCCCGGCTGCCCTGTGTCAACAGAACCGCCAGCTCATCGTCGAGCAGGAAGGAGTTGGTCTGAATCTCCGGATTGTTCACGTGGTGGAAGGTTTCCGCATGGAACTTCCCGTCATACAACAGTTGCCCGAACCGTTCACGCAACGCGTTCGCCTTCGCAAGATACGCCTGATCGCGCGGTGTCTCCGCGATGGTGGTGCGGCAGCGGTAGATCTCCACATCGCTCCGACTGCCGAGCAGCAGCATCTGGTTGACCGGGAATTCGACGTCGGAATCATCGCGGATGTTCCGGTTGGAGATCACCGCTTCCGGGAAGACCGTCTTGAACAGGTAACTCGCCGACAGCGTCTGCGGTTTTTCCCCTTTCTCCCGCCAATCGGGATTCCACACCCTCGCCGGACATCCACAGATGTGGACAAAATCGGTGTATTGCAGCATCAGGTCGGCAGTCCATTCGATGCCGAATCCCAGCGAAGGATTCCGGGATTTCGCGTATTCGTAGAGCTCCTTGAGCCTCTCCCGTTTGCCGTGCATGATTCCGGTATACGGCACGGATGACCGTGCGACGGGTCGCAGCAGGGGCAGGAAGGAGACCCGAACTGATCTCCACCCCGAGTTCCAACGCAAAATCGACGTGCCGCTTCAAAATCTCCAGCCAGGAACGGCTGGCGGGAGAGGCGACGGCGAAAGTCTTGTTGACGAAAGCCCGCAGAAAGGTGCCGCCGCCGGGTATTCGGTCGACATCCAGAACGGGCGTGAAACGCGACTGCCCTTTCCGCATATATATCTGAAATATCCGGAGAGCGATTTTCACTCACCACCCTTCGCCCGGCGCCGGGCGTTCGCGCTGCTCTATGACGGGACGCTCTGCCAGCGGCTGGAGGAAGCGGGGATCCGCCTCGACACCGTCGGCTGGCCGCTGGAAATCACCGCGGAGATCCGGATGTTGATGGAGAAAATCGACGCGCTCTGCGACAATCTGTTTCTGCCGGGAAACGCCGACCGGATCGCTCATTACGCACTCTGCCTGCTGCGGGAACTGATGCTTCAGCATCCCGCACGGCAGAACCTCCGCCCGCCGGAGCCGGACTCTTTCTATGCCGAAAAAATCCAGCGGATCGCCTCATTTCTGCGCACCCATTACGCCGAGAAGATCGAGTTTTCAGCTCTGGCAGCCCGACACGACCTGTCGCGCCGCACCTTTTTCCGCTACTGGCAGAACCTGTTCCCCGGCAGCACGCCGCACCAGTATCTGCTCTCCCTGCGGCTCCAAAAAGGGCGCCGCCTGCTCCGCAGTGAAATGCCCATTTCAGAAATCGCCCGGGAACTGGGATATTCGGACGCCTCCGGTTTCACGGAGCAATTCCGGCGCTGCTACGGGGAAACGCCGACCCGCTACCGCAGACATCAGCAACCGGAATAATGCCCTTCCACCGTTCCCAGATATCAGAGGCTCCCATCCTCCCGGACAACGCCCGACACAACACTTCGAAATTCCACATATTTTAAAAAATGGGTCTTCACGGGAATTTGTGGGTAAATCAGAGCGAGATCGATCAGAACCCGCCGTCAGTCAAGCGGAAATTAAG
>CAZPWP010000232.1:0-4371 GCA_964590295.1 uncultured Victivallis sp. | reverse complement strand
TTTGTCATCTGTAATCGCTCAGAAACAAATGTGCGCAAAATATCGGACACTACCTATTGCGGATTTTCTCCCCCCTGCTTTCCGAAACGGAGTGAGCGTTATCAATGGAATGTTTTTGAATCATCGAGATTCGATCCACTCTTCTTCTGAGTTGTATTGGTATCCAGCGTATTCCGGGTGTTGCAAAATTTCCCTGAGAGACAGTTTGTTGAAATGCGCCCTACCAGGTATTTCAGCCATTGCCACGGCAGATTCTATTGTATGGAACAAAATTTTCTGCCATTTCAAAGGCTTTACAAACAGCTTCCGCCCCCCAAAGCTTCAATTTCGTAATGTTGACTTTTTATCTGGCGATACCCATAAAAGAGACCTCCGCAACCTCTCTATCCAGTATTCCGAAGAGTCTTACGTGCGGAAATACTTTTCTGCCGCTGGATTTCAAGCTGATTGGCGTTTATCCGGGAAATCAATGTTGACACCAGATTGTCAGCAAAGTTGAAAAGATCGCTGATTTCACCTTTTACCCACCAGATTTTGACATTCGCCATTTTCAATTTCTGGATCATATGACTTTCCAGATAACTGTTGGGCAAAGGGCGCATCAGCCGAGTGAAATCGTCCAGGTTCACATAGTCTATACAGTGCCGACTGCGGGTGCGAAGATGCGGTACTGCGCTGCCAGTTACTTCGAGAATCGGCAGGATCACTTTTCCTATGTGACCCGGTATGAGAAGCATTTCCGGGCTGCGATGAAACACCGGCTCCGACTGTCCAGCAAGGAAAAAATCTGCGCCAGCATCAAGCGTCCGGAACATCCGCAGCAGCGCATAAGCGAGCTTGACCAGCTGTTCCTCCGCGTCTATGCGGACAATGTAGCCGGAGAGATCACGGACGAGCGTTTTTTCATGATGAGCCGGTCTTACGAGGACGAACAGACGCAGCTCCAAGCGGAAATCCAGACCTTACAGCAGGATATGGAAGCACAGGAACGACAGATTGAACACTTGGAGCACTTCATCCAGCGGGGACGCAAGTACGAGGATTTGCAGGAGCCGCCCCCCTTATTATGCGTTACTGGAGCTTGTGAAGGCAATCTACATCGAAGCGCCGGAAAAGAGCAGCAGCAAACGGCGGCAGGGGATCCGCATCTCCTATAACCTTGTGGGCGTCATCCCTGTGGACGAGCTGATGAAACAGGGAACGGCATGACCGAAGCCATGCCGTTCCTGCAGCAATATTACTTTCTTACGACCCCAGACCATTCCTCCGGAGTTTCGAGTTTCTTCCGACTGCCTGCCGCCCGCGTCACTCACCGCGTTTGGCGCGTTTCTCCTTTCAGGGGCTTGGCCGGAGCCCTCCTGGTCTCCTTCTTGACGTCGAGACTCTTGCTCATCGTTTTCGCTCTCCCTGCTGTTGAACAGGATTCTCTCCTTTCAGATAACTCCACTCACGCCAAAGTCAAGGACTCCGGCGGAAACTCTTCCGGCAGTCACTCCCAGTTGTCGGTCCGAAAAGAACTCGCAGGCAGCCCGGCGCTGTTGTAGAGATTCGCCTCCTCCGGATTATCCGCCCACGCGTAACGGACCGCCACCGGCGCGGGAACCTCCGGCGAAGAGACCAGAACCGTGTTCTCGCAGATCACCGCCGACGCCGGATGAAATTCGCGGTTGCGCCCGGCAACGTAGAATCCCGCCGGTTCCCGGCCGCGCACCGTCAACCCCGCACCGCAATGGTCGAAGCAGAGCCGAACCTCCCTCCCCTCCACGACCATTTCGCGGAACACCGGTCCGGAACCGACCACCGGACGACTGTACGCCTGCGCCAGCGCCGCCAGCGCCAGCCGCTCCCCGACCTCCTGCTTGCGCTGCGGATGGATGTCCGTGGCATCTCCGAGATCGATAGCGGAAGCAGTCAGATTGCCGCTCGCGACCGCCGCCAGAGTCTGCGCTTCGCGGATCCGGGGCCACAACGCCTTCTCCTGATATCGCTCCGGATTGCGGAAGCCCGCCAGAATCACCTGCAGAAACGGAAACTCCCCCAGCCCCCAGCGGAACCTCCAGTCGGCGATCAGATCTTCCATCAGTCGCCGGTACTGCCGCGACGCAGACTGATTGGACTCCCCCTGGTACCAGATCACGCCGCGCATCGCCAGCGGAATCAGCGGCCGGATCATGTTGTCGAACAACATTCCGTAGCTGTTCGGATTGCCGGTCCCCATCACGCAGATCCGGTTGCTCGTGCAGCCGAGATTCGATTCGACCGCATACCGCCACTCGCCGGTGAGCGGAATCGCCTTTTCTTCCCCGTCGGCAGTTGCCAGATACATCCGCTCCGCCGGACCGATCATGCCGCCGTCGTAGAGGAAGGAGTAGTCGCGCACAGCGATGACGCACCGCCCGACATGCACCCGCTCCCCGGGAATCCGGTAGATGCGCGGCAGATTCCAGCAGCCGGTCTCCACCCCTTCACCGGTTCGCCCCGCCTCGGCGCCGTCAAACCAGGTCACATCATGCTTATCCACCCCGCCGAGCGACAGCTCAAGGTCGCGCCCGGCCCACTCCGCCGGGATCTCCACTTCGCGTCGAAACCAGACGATGCCGTTGAAATCGATCCCGAGCTCCCGCCAGAAGCACGGCAGCTTCGCCCGGCCCCAGCCGGAATCGTCGAAATCCGGCGCGAACCACTGCTCCGTCACCCCTCGTTCGGAGAGCGGTGGCAGCAGTCGCTGCAGCCGATGAGCGATCAGAGCAGCCACCCCCTCCTCGCCGGCGGAAAGCGCCAGATCTTCTTCAGTGAGCGAATCCCAGTACTCCGGACGGCTCACCTCAAGTTCATACTGAGCCACATCGGCTGTGAACTCCGGATTGCGCATCAGCATCTCCCGGCTGGTCCACGCTTCGGCGATCGTGCCGCCCCAGCTCGACGCAATCACGCCGACCGGAACATGAAGCTCCTGAAAGAGCTTGCGCCCGAAAAACAGCCCCACCGCCGACCAGGCGTCGACATTCTCCGGCAGATGAAGCTGCCACTCGCCGTCGGCATCCAGCGGCGGAGCGATCTGCGCACTCCGCCGCACCGTGAACATCCGCAGCAGCGTCGCCGGGGTGGTTTCGCGCCGGACCGTTTCAATCAGCGACGGAACATCTCCGGCACAGAGCTGCATGTTGGACTGCCCGCTCGCCACCCACACCTCACCGATCAGCAGATCCGACGAGGTGACCGTCTCGCCGGTTTCCTTCGCCTCCACCGTCAGTTTCACCGGTCCGCCCGCCGGAAGTGCCGGAAAACGAAGCGTAAACCGCCCGTCTCCGCCGGAACGGGCGGCAGCGGAAGCCGTCCCCAACCTTCCCTTCACCATCGTGAACGGATCGCACCATCCCCAGACCACGATCGTGCGGTTGCGCTGCAACACCGCATGGTCGCCGAACAGCTTGGATAATTTCAGCATGAAGCCTCTCTCTCCGCAATTGAAAAATCCCGTCCTTTTGGGCCGACGGGAAAAATACCTTCATTAAAAGTATAATATCCTTGCAAAAAAGCAAGCATACGATTTGTAAAAATGAAATAATAATCTATTGTATAGGATTATACTTTTCAATCAATCCGACACGACAGTTCCGGAACGATCATGCGCCACTGGAAAATTGACGACATCTTGAGTTTACTGACGGAGGCGGGCAGAATCGCCCTCGCCGGCTGGTCCGCTCCTCGGATCGAACTCAAATCCGACCAGACCGTCGTCACCGACGCCGACCGCGCGATCGAGCGGAAACTCGCCGAAGCGTTTGACCGCCCCGCCGAAGGGAGTTTCATGATCGGCGAAGAGAGCGTCGGCCTCAAGCCGGAAGCCTACCTCGAAGAAGCGTTCCAGAGCGTCTGTCACGTGATCGATCCGATCGACGGCACCGCGCCCTACTCCGCCCATGTGCCTCTCTGGGGCGTCTCCATCGGCCGGATGGAACAGGGAAAACTCACCGAAGGAGCGATCTACATGCCGGTTGACGATGAAGCGCTCCTCACCTGTCGCGACACCCTCCTCTCCGCCCGAAACCTTCAAAGCGGTGCGCCGGAGGTAACCCCGTTCCAGCCCCGCCGCATGCCACTCTCTCCGGCCGGGCACCTCTGCATTCCGCAGCAGGGAGCGAAGCGGTGGCGGTTCGACCTTCCCAACCAGCTGTTCGCCTGGAGCACCTGTGTCGGCTGCTATTACGCGTTGCTGCACGGGCGGGTTCTCGCCTGTTTGCAGAGCTGCAAACTCTGGGATCTTGCAGGCAGTCTTCCGGTCGCACGGGCTGCCGGCTTCCGCAGCTGGTTCGCCGACGGCAGAGAACTCGGCCCAGAGATCGTTTCCAGCGGAAACTTTCATCTTTC
>CAZPWP010000231.1:0-4376 GCA_964590295.1 uncultured Victivallis sp. | reverse complement strand
TCGTCGACGCGGCCTGATCGAACGGGGCATCGCTCCGGACCGGGCATGGAAAAGCTCCGTGAACGGACGCGGCGCATGGTGGAATTCGGGAGCCTCGCACAGGAACGAAGCATTCCCGAAACGCTGCTTTGACCATTTGGGTCTGGTGTCCTTACGGGACGCGAAGGGGAAGAAGTCCAACATGATTGGAAGTGCCGGATACGGAACCGTACGTCCGGTGGTGTGAGAGGACGATGAAATTAAGAAGTTTGCTTAATTTTCTCTCCTACTCGATTCTAAGGAGATGGGAAAAAGTCAAAGTACTGCGCTATCGAATGAAAACAAAAAAATCATAGATTGTACAGAATGGCGGATCGGATTGCGGATTGGATTCGGCGGGGGCTGAACGGAATCGAAATCAATCTTCACGCGGATTTTCGCCGCCGGAGAGGGGCGGGATTCCGGCTTGCGGTGGAAGCGCCAACCGGACTTCAGCGGGGATGCCGCCCGCGGCCTGCATCCCCGCTGTTCCGACGGTTACCTGCTTCGTTCCGCCGCCTGCGCTGCCGCTTTGACGTCGGCGGCGAGCTCGCTGGAGAGGTTGAAGAAGGGCAGCCAGGGAATCGCCGCGCGGGCGTTGTAGTTCAACAAGCCGATCTGGACCGCCCCCTGGTTTTCATTGTGGTTGTAGAGTCCGATCTGCCACCCCCACGAATTGCCGACGGAACGGTTCGCATCGACTCCGGAGAGGTTGACGACGCCGAACATCGCCCCGAGATTCTCAACGAAAATGGAGACGACTCCGATGGAGAATCCGAGATTCCGCTTCGCCGTGCCGAACCCTTTCACCTCCAGCCCGCCGACCTCGTTGCACGCCGCGAACGGCGCGATCGAGATCCCGTAAGCGCGGTACTGGTTGGTCAGCAGCGCCGCCAGATTGAGCCCGCACACTTCGACGTCGGAACGGAAGAACTGAATGTACGGCACCAGCGTCAATTGGAACGGCGTCCAGGAGCTGCTGATCTCCGTGTTGAATCCGTAGGTGTTGAAGAGTCCGCCGCCCGAACCGGCGAACGAGTCGCCGCCCTGCGCCGCCGGAGCTCCGGCGAAAAAGAGGAGCAGTGCCGCCACGGCTCCCGGCCATGAATGTTTCATAAAAATCCTCCCTGTCCGGCGGATTTTCCGCCGGCTGAATAAAAATATCTCATTTGCGGCGATTTTTCAACCGTGAAAAGCGCGGAAAACGTGGTATATTAATTTCATTGCGAAAAGGAATTCCGAAATCATGTTTGAATCGATCCATATCCGCGGTGCGTCACAGCATAATCTCAAAAACATCGACGTGACGATTCCGCGCAATAAACTCGTGGTGATCACCGGACTTTCCGGCTCCGGAAAGTCTTCGCTCGCCTTCGATACCCTCTATGCGGAGGGGCAGCGTCGCTACGTCGAGAGTCTCTCCGCTTACGCGCGGCAGTTCCTCGACCGGCTCCAGAAGCCGAAGGTCGAACATATCGAAGGACTTTCCCCCGCCATCGCCATCGAACAGCGTACGGCGGGCGGCACACCCCGTTCGACGGTGGCGACCGTGACCGAAATCTACGACTATCTGCGGCTGCTCTACGCTCACGTCGGCATCGCGCACTGTCCTCATTGCGGACGGGTGCTCGAATCGCAGTCGGCGCAGGCGATCGCCGAACAGCTTCTGGCGCTGCCGGCGGGAAGGAAGATGATGATTCTCGCGCCTTTCGTCAACGGACGCAAAGGGGAGCATCGCGACGTGCTCGAATCCATCCGCTCCGAGGGATTCATCCGGGTGCGGATCGACGGGACGATTCTGCAGCTGGAGGAGGAGGAACTGCCCGCGCTGGAGAAGAACAAACGCCATACCATCGAAGCGGTGGTCGACCGGCTGATCACCGGAAAAATTGATTCTTCACGCCTGACCGATTCGGTGGAAACTGCACTGCGCCACGGTTCTGGAACCATTCACGTGCTACTGGAAGAACCGCCGGATGAAAACGGGAAACCGGGCGGATTTGCGGAGGAGAAGTTCAGCGAGAACCTCGCCTGTCCGGATTGCGGCATCTCCTGCGGCGAGCTGCTGCCGCGCAACTTTTCCTTCAACGCTCCCTACGGTGCGTGTACCACCTGTCACGGACTGGGGGTACAGCAGGTGATGGATCCGGCCAAAGTGGTGCCGGATCCGTCGCTGTCGATCCGCAACGGAGCGATTCCGGGGTGGCGGCGCGGGCCGCGGCATCTCATCATCTACTACAACCTGCTGCTGCGAAAGCTCGCCGAATGGCTGAACGAACCGGAGATGCTCTCAACGCCGTTCGAAAAACTCTCCGAACGGACACGGCATATCCTGCTCTATGGCAGCGGCGAGGAACCGCTCGAATTCGATTACTACATGCACGGGAAGAAGTTCCACTGGAGCAAGCCTTTTGAGGGAATCCTCGAGAACCTGCGCCGCCGGATGGTGGAGACCGAATCCGACTCGGTCCGGGAGCGGCTGAGTGAATATCTGAGTCCGCGGGAGTGCCCGACCTGTCACGGGGCGCGGCTGAATCCGGTCAGTCTTGCGGTGACGGTGGGGGGGCTGTCGATCGCCCGCTTCAACGCGCTCAGCGTCTCGGCGGCGCGCGATTTCGTCACGAACCTCAAGCTCGACGGGGAACACGCGATCATCGCCGGCGATGTGCTCAAGGAGATCCGCAGCCGGCTGACCTTTCTCTGTGATGTGGGGTTGAACTATCTCACACTCAACCGGGTTTCCAGCACGCTTTCCGGCGGGGAGGCGCAGCGCATCCGGCTCGCCACCCAGCTCGGCTGCGGACTGGTGGGGGTGCTCTACATCCTTGACGAACCCTCGATCGGACTGCATCAGCGCGACAACGACCGATTGCTGGCGGCGCTGGAGAAACTTCGCGACATCGGCAACACCGTTCTGGTGGTGGAACACGACCTCGACACGATTGAGCGGGCGGATTACGTGCTCGACCTCGGACCGGGGGCAGGGGTGCACGGCGGCGAACTGGTGGCGTGGGGAACGCCGAAGGCGCTGGTCAATTTTCCCAAGTCGCTCACGGCGGACTTTCTCGCCGGACGGCGCAAGATCGAAGTGCCGGCCGTGCGGCAGAAGGGGAACGGACACAAGCTGGTAATCCGCGGCGCCAGGTACAACAATCTGCGCGGCATCGATGCGGAAATTCCCCTCGGCACCTTCACCTGCGTCACCGGGGTCTCCGGTTCGGGGAAGAGTTCGCTCATCAACGGAATTCTGGTGCGGGCGCTGAATGCTCATCAGGGAATTCAGGATCTGCCGCCGGGGCCATGCCGTGCGGTCGAGGGGCTGGAGTTCGTCGACAAGGCGATCGTGATCGACCAGAGTCCGATCGGCAGGACGCCGCGGTCGAATCCGGCCACCTACACCGATGCATTTGGGGGAATCCGGAAGCTCTTCTCGGAACTGCCGGAGTCGAAGGTGCGCGGATACGGTCCGGGGCGGTTCAGCTTCAACGTAAAGGGGGGCCGCTGTGAAGAGTGCCGGGGAGACGGAATCAAAAAGATTGAAATGCAGTTCCTCTCCGATGTTTATGTCGAGTGTTCGGCCTGTGCCGGGAAGCGGTTCAACAAGGAGACGCTCGGGGTTCACTACAAGAAGAAGAATATTGCCGATGTGCTTGACCTTACGGTGAATCAGGCGGTGGAGTTTTTCAGCGCGATTCCGTCGCTTGCACGCAAGTTCAAGACCTTGCAGGAGGTGGGGCTGGGATACGTGACGCTCGGACAGCCGGCGACCACACTTTCCGGCGGGGAGGCGCAGCGGGTGAAGCTGGCGGCGGAACTTGCGCGGGTGCCGCGCGGCCACACGGTTTATATTCTGGATGAACCGACTACAGGACTGCATCTCGCTGACATCGATCAGCTGCTCAAGGTGCTGTTCAAGCTGCGGGATATGGGTAATACGGTGATCGTGATCGAACACAATCTGGATGTGATCAAGACGGCGGATTATCTGCTCGACCTCGGTCCGGAGGGGGGCGATGGCGGTGGGACGATCGTCGCCGTCGGGACTCCGGAAGAGGTGGCGAAGGTGAAGCGCTCCCACACCGGACGTTACCTCCGCCGCTATCTCTGAAAGAATTGCCGCTGTTGCAGTCGAAGAGTGTCCGAGCGACATTTGCTTTTCATTAGAATCTTTTTCGATATCGCTTCCAGCTCCTCCTTCGGCAGCATGCCGCCGAAGGAGGAATCATCCTCGCGTTTTTCCCCTCAGGTCAGGTGGATTGTTTCTTGTGTCGGAGTAATTGTTTTTTCGGAACCGGTTGTGAATGCAGGTAGTGTCCGATATTTTGCGCACATTTGTTTCTGAGCGATTACAGATGACA
>CAZPWP010000230.1:0-4402 GCA_964590295.1 uncultured Victivallis sp. | reverse complement strand
TTCCAGCAGAGGAGCTCTTCAGGAGAGACCCGTTCGGCGGTGAAGAGTTCGGAGTAGTAGTGGCTCTGCATCTCCGAGACGAGGAAGGTGCCGCCGCCCGCCGCGGCCGCCGCGTCGAAGGTGAGCGCGCGGAGCCAGGGCGTGTTGTCGCGCAGCAGCCGCCCGCCGGTTTTCGGATAGAAGGAGATGCCGAAGCGGTCGACCGCCTTCGCCAGCTTCCAGTCGTCGGTGCCACGGTCGAACTCACTCCACACTGCGTTGCTCATCACGTTGTCGGCGATGACGAAGTGATCCGGATCGGCGGCTTTGAGGATTTGCGTCCACTCCGCGCACCGTTCGGCGAGGTTTTCGGTGCGGAATTCCTGCAGATCCACCTCCGGCATGATCGAGGCCCAGAGCACCGGATCGATCCGGAGCTGGGAGAAGTCGGTATAGCTTTTTTTCCACACCCGATTGAGTTCGCCGATGATGCCGTATTTGCGTTCGAGGAAGCGGCGGAATTCGGCGAGCGTCCACGGGTCGAAGCTGAGGAAGTGGCTCTCGTTCCAGATGTCCCAGCCGGCGAGGGCGGGGTGGTCTTTGATGGCGGCGGCCGCCGCTTCGAGAAAACGCTTCATCTCCTTCCGGACGGCGGGATGGTTGTAATTGAGTTCGCCCAGCCCGTTCTGTCCCGGCGCGGGCGTCCCGTCGGCGTTGCGGACCATCACCTCGTCAACCGGCAGAAAGTCCGGATGGAATTCGAGGTTGGGGACCTGCCCGTGCAGTTCGACGATCACCTCGAGTCCCTCGGCCGCGGCGGCGTCGAGCAGCTCCCGCTGGCGGCGGAAACAGTATGCGCCATCCCGGTAGAAGACAGGCGGCCAGACCACGACGGTGTTCATCGCGAGCGAACGCATCGCGGCGCACGCCGCACGGAGCTCCTCAAACGTTTGTTCCTCATCGAGCAGCAGAACCGCTCCGTACCGGTAGAATTCAGACATGGCGATACCTCACATGAACCGAAAGAATATTACAGCGGGCAATCCGGGCAACGCGGGCGAGCGTGACCGGGCCGTAGATCGACGGGGCGCACTCCTCCGTGCTCCAGCGCGGTTCGGCGCCGCGGAACTCGCACTCCATGCGGATTCCGCACTCGGGCAGCGGCTCGAAGAAACAGAGTTCGGCGGAACTCCCCTCCGGCCACTCCCCCCGGAAGCGGAACTCCCACTCCAGCTCCGCCGGGCGGCAGACCAGCGTTGCGGAAAAGGCGAGTTCGACGGCAGGGCGGTACTCCCGCCGCGGGCAGAAGAAGTATTCCGTTTCCCCCCGGACCGCGCCGGGTTCGGCGACCACCTTCGGACCGGTTTCGTCGAGGTTGCGCGGCACAAGCAGAATTCCCGCCGCGGTGCGCAGCATCGGCAGGAAGGGCAGCTGCGGCCCGGCGTAGGGGGCGGGGATTTTCCGCCCGAAGTAGGGCAGCGGCATGAACTTCGCGCTCATGTCGACTTCGACGTCGTTCTCGCCGGTGATCCGGTTGTGCCATAAGAACATGTTCTTGGTCATCCGGTTGGCGAAGGGGACGACGTAGTGGATTCCGGTGCGGCATTCTCCGGCGCAGGCGATGGCCGGGCCGGGGAGGAAGTGTACGAAACTCTCTCTCTCCACGGGCAGCGGAACCGGCTCCGGCAGCGGCTCTTCCGGGCAGAAGCGCAGCGCCATCGCCAGCCCGTAGATGCCGTATCCCTGCGCCTGCACCTGGGTGGTGTACTCGTCGCGCATGCCCCGGTTGAACGCCTTGTCGCGGCCGATCATGCCGGCTTCGTCGATCCCGTAACGGGCGAAGAATTCCAGCTGGGCCGCCGCAGCGGTGGTTCCTTCGCCGGGCTGCGCGGTGAGACGGCGCGTCTCGGCGAATTCCCAGAGGAAGATCTTCTTTGCCTCCGCCTCGCCCCGCAGGGAGCGGCCCCATTTGGCGAACTCCCCGCCGGCGTCGATCAGGAATCGCCCGTCGCTGCAGAACTCCCGGCAGATTGCCAGAATCTCTTCGTGACGGCAGCTGGCGAAATCGAAGATCTCGTCGAAGTGGAGCAGCAGGCCGATGATTTCGGCGCTGTAGGCGTCGATCCGGCGGTCGGCGCGGCTGCCGCGGCTGTCGTCGTCGTTGAAGAAACCGTTGCCGAGATAGCCCGCAAGCATCGCGTCGATGTTCTCCTCGATCGGCAGCTCCGGCTGTTCGATGTAGCCGAAGCGGACCCGCAGGGCATCGATGACGGCCGCCGCCACCCGGTAGTTGCGCGACGCCTCGTAGAGGCAGTGCATGTCGATCTGAAGCAGGAAGCGATCCACCTCCGCCCGTTCGGAGGCGGAGAACAAACGGGCGAAGGGACCGTCGTTCCCGCCGGTGAGATAGAGGGTGTAGAGCAGCGCGAAGGTGGTCCAGGCACT
The DNA here is from genome assembly GCA_964590295.1 of uncultured Victivallis sp. GTDB lineage: Bacteria > Verrucomicrobiota > Lentisphaeria > Victivallales > Victivallaceae > Victivallis. The sequence goes on along the minus strand of CAZPWP010000230.1, from coordinate 1,978 downwards.
GCGGGAGTCGTCGACGCGCACCGAGGCGAGCGTCCAGCGGCGGCAGAGATCGGCGAGATCGGTTTCGCCGATCTGCCACCCCGCCTCGATGCCCCGGACGGCGCCGCCGAGCACCAGCCAGCCGGAGTCCTTGCAGTCGATTTCGCCGTTGACGCTCATGCGTCCGTCCGCGCCGGTGTGTCGGGCGGCGAAGAGCAGCGCCCGGTCAAGCAGCGCGAGATAGTGTCGTCTTCTGTATGTCATATCGAACCTCGCCGTATCTTGTTTCTGAAACAATGTAGCGCATTTCCGGCGGAAGTGTTATTCGGGTTTTCAGGAAAAGATACGAAAATCATGGTTTTCTGATCGCTGGACCGGAGGCGGAGTCCAGTCCGGCCCGGCAGGCGGCGCGGAACGCGCGCGGCGAACAGTTGTGGTGGAGGCGGAAAAATCCGGAGAAGGCGAACAGACTCGCGAACCCCATGTGTGTGGCGATCTCCCCGATGTTCATGTCGGAGAATTCGAGGTAGTGGCGCGCCATCAAGGCCCGCTCCCGGTCGATCATCGTCTTTGCGGTTTCACCGCACTCCCGGCGGATCAGTTCGGAGAGATGGCCGGGGGAGTAGTTACAGCTCCGGGCGAGTTCCGCGACGGTGAGCGGCCGCCCGTGCCGCTGGTGGAGCATCCGCCGGAGACGGCGCAGCAGCGGCGGACGGCTGTCCGCCCCGCCGAGGACGAACCGCCGGAAGAGTCCGGAAAGCAGCGATTCGACCAGCAGCGTGTAGTCGTCGTCGTCGCAGAGCAGATTTTCCCCGTTGAAGATGCGGCTCTTCGGGAAGGTTGCGGTGAGAAGTTCGCGGACCGCGTTGATGCATCCGGCGCTCTCCCGCGCCGGCGGAATCAGCAGCGGCGGCCCCTCCTCCTCGAGGCCGCGCACCTCCATCTTGAACGAGAAGCCGACGAACGGCTTGTCGCCGTAGCGGAGCAGGTGTTCGCAGCGGGGCGGGACGAAGAGCAGCGCGCCGGCGGAGAGCTTCCGCGGCGGGGCGTCTGGGGTGACGAACTCCGCCGTGCCGGATTCGGCCATGTTGAGCTGCCAGAAGAGGTGGGAGTGCATCGGCAGTTGGATCCGCCGGTCGTGGCGGTGATACTCCCACAGCCGCAGAGAAAGCGAAAACGGTACGCCGGATGATTCCACAAAAGCCACCTCCCGACGGCTAATATACCTCTTCCTCCGCGAAAAATCAACTTGCAATCGGCGCGCTCCGGTGATAATTGGTATGCCCGGAACAACGGCACGATGCCGGGGGAAAGGAACCGCATGACGGGAGTATATCTGAAAAGCGAACTGCCGGGCTGGTCCGGTGCGGGAATTCACCGCCTCGAAGCCGGTCATGAGACCATCCTGCACCGGTACAACTTCTACGAACTGGAGATCGTGATCCGGGGCCGGGGGATCCACCGTCTTGCCGGGGCGAAGCATCCGCGCGTGCCGGCTGATCGGCGTCGTCGACAGTCACGAAATCCGCTGCGAAACGGAGCTGGAACTCGTCAACCTCTCCTTTCGCAGCGACTCTCTGCCGGAGGAGCTCGACTTTCTGCTGGAGACCTGTTCGCTCTGCTGCCGCTTCCGGGCGGAGGAGTTCGCTTTGCTCCGTCGGAAGTTCGACCTTCTGGTGGCGGCCCGTCCGGAGGAGCCCTTCGCCCGCGCCTGGACCGGGGCGGTCCTGCTCGAACTTCTGATCGAAGTGGTGCGGAAGGCGGAACCGGGCTGGAGCGCGCCGCCGCCGCGTGGGCGCAGAAACATTACCGGGCCACCGCCTCGCTTTCCGCACTCCTCCAACCATCCGGGGAAACTCTTCCGCGACGCGACGGGGATGAGCTTCAGCTCCTACGTCACCGGGATCCTGCTCAATCGCGCCTGCTTTCTGCTGACGAACACCGACATGCCGCTCGAGGAGCTCGCCGCCGAGGCCGTGTTGAAACGTTTCAACCGGAA